>JAJAZI010000357.1 GCA_026785785.1 Microbacteriaceae bacterium | reverse complement strand
GCGGCGTGTTTGCCCCCCCGCCCGCTAGCGCCCCCCCGCGCCCCCGGCCCGCGCCGGCGCCCCCCCCCGCGCCCGGCCCGCGCCCGGCGTCAGCACCCCCCCGCGGCCCCCCACCTGGGCCCCGAGGCCGACGAGTGCCGCGTTGACAGGCGCGGCGCGTCCCGCGGCTCGGGCGGCCTCGACGACGGCTCCATTGAGGTAGTCCACCTCGGTTCGCTGTCCGCGGCGGATGCTCTGCAGGGTCGACCCGGGGTTGGGAACCGGGCCCATGCGCCGCGCCATCATGCGTGGCAGCAGCTGGGCGAGCACGAAGGGCGCCCGAGCGAAGGCGACGAGGATCGGGTGGGAGAGCCCCTGCAGCGAAGCGAACCGCACGCCAGTCGCGAGGGCGACCCGCACGGTCTCGCTCATGCCATCGGTCATGACCCGCCGGAGGCGAGGGTCGGCGATGACGGCCTGGGCGCTCATCCCGGTAATCGCTGGGAGGGCATTGATCTGGTTGACAACGAGCTTCGTCCAGAGGGCGCCGGCGAAGTCGGGCGTCACGACGACGGGCAGCGCCTCGCCGAGAATGCTCTCGGCGACGATGACCGCGCCACCGGCATCCGCTCCGAGATACACCGACCCGGTGGCCGTCACGGTGACGTCGCCGGGGGACAGGTAGGACGCGGCGAAGAGCGCGAGGGCGCCGACCACGTGGGCGCGCGGGTTTGCGCTCGTCGCGCCTGGGACGCCGCCGAGCCCGTTCTGCACGATCACGACGGGGATGCTGTCAAGCAGTTCGCCAGCCTCGCGCACCGCGGCGTCGGCGTCATGCGCCTTGGTGGTGACGAACGCGATCTCGGGACGTTCGCGCAGCGAATCCGATGCCGTCACGTGGGCGGTGTGCTCGCCCCAGGCGCCGGTCAGGCGGATGCCGCGCTCGGCGATCGCCGCGAGATGCTCGCCCCTGGCCGTGACCTCGACCTCGTGCCCGGCACGGTGCAGCAGTGCGGCGATGGTGCCCCCGACGGCGCCTGCGCCGATCACCGCCACCTTCATGTCGTCCAGCCTAGAGCGCACCGGAGCCGCTCCGGCGTCTCGTACGCTGGGAGGGTGACCCATTCCCTCCGCCGCAACTCGACGCGCACCCCGGCCGGCTCGTGAGCGGCACCAGCGGCATCCTGCTCGTCGACAAGCCCGCGGGCATCACGAGCCATGACGTGGTCTCCCGCACCCGCAAACGCGCGGGAACGAAGAAGGTCGGCCACGCCGGCACCCTCGACCCGATGGCGACGGGCCTGCTCGTGCTCGGCATCAACAGTTCGACCCGGCTGCTCACCTACGTGGTCGGCCTCGACAAGGAGTACCTCGCCACGATCCGCCTCGGCGCGTCGACCGTGACCGACGACCGTGAGGGCGACAGGCTCGATCAGGCCAGCACCGAGGACATCGACGCCATCACGCCGCAGGCGGTCGTCGCCGAGATCGCGAAACTCACGGGCGACATCGAGCAGGTCCCGAGCACTGTGAGTGCGATCAAGGTTGACGGCAAGCGCGCCTACGCGCTCGTCCGGGCAGGGGAGACAGTCGAGCTGCGCTCGCGCGCCGTGACGGTGTCGGCCTTCGAGCTCCTCGGCACGCGCCGCGTGGCCGTCGAGACCGAGACCGCGGCGGCCGCGGCCGCGGCGGCGGAGGCGGACACCGCCACGCCCACGGCAACCGCCGCGGACCAGATCGCGGACACCGCCACGCCCACGGCAACCGCTGCGGACCAGATCGCGGACACCGCCACGACCAACCTCGACCTTGACGTGCGGGTCGAGTGCTCCTCCGGCACCTACATCCGGGCGCTCGCCCGCGACCTCGGCGCCGCGCTCGGCGTCGGCGGCCACCTCACTGCGCTCCGCCGCACCCGGATCGGCCCGTTCCGGGTCGAGGATGCCGCGGACCTCGCGACGATGGTCGTCGCCGACCACCTGCTCGCACCCGCGGATGTCGCGTCGGCGCTGTTTCCGACGATCGCGCTCGACGCGCAGCAGGTCGTCGACCTCACCCACGGCAAGCGCATCCGCTTCGCCGACACGGCGGATGCCTCCCCTGTCGCGGCGATCGCCCCCGATGGGCGCCTCGTGGGGCTGCTCACGATCGACGCGGGCGTCGCTAAGCCGCTCGTGAACTTCCCGACCGACGAGGTGACGTCGTGATCGAGTGGTTTCTCTGGCTGCAGGTCGGGGTCGCGGTTGTCGCCGGTCTGCTCTGCCTGGGCTGGGGGCTCGCCGGTCGTGCCCCGGCCGATCTCACCCTGGGCGCGACGCTCCTCGTGGAGCTGCTGCTGCTCGCCCAGCTCGTCGTCTCGCTCACCGCGCCGCTCATGGGCAACGTGCCGACAGGCAGCCTGCTCGAGTTCTACCTGTACCTCGTGTCGGCGATCATCCTGCCCCCGCTCGCCGGGCTGTGGGCCCTCGTCGAGCGCAACCGGTGGAGCACCGTGGTGCTCGGGGTCACCTGCCTGTCGATCGCCGTCATGCTCTACCGCATGAACGAGATCTGGTTCGTTCAGCTGGCCTGATACTCACCGCGCCCGGCGGGCGGGCCCGGCCCCGTGGCCTAATCTTGATGATGATGGTTCAGACAGATTCTCCCCGCACGCCCGGCATCGGCCGGGTCCTCGTGGTCGTGTACGCGATCCTCGCCCTCGCCGCGACGGGGCGCTCTGTTTTCCAGATTCTGACGAAGTTCGACACCGCGCCGATCGCCTATGTGCTGTCCGCCGTCGCGGCGGTCGTCTACGTGGTCGCCACGGTCGCCCTCGTCGCGCGCGGCCCCCGCTGGTACGCGATCGCGTGGGCCACGATCGGCTTCGAACTGTTCGGCGTGCTCGTCGTCGGAACCCTCAGCGTGGTCGACCCGGTGCTGTTCCCCGCTGACACGGTGTGGTCGTTCTTCGGCCGCGGCTACCTCTTCATCCCGCTCGTTCTCCCCGTGCTCGGTCTCGCCTGGCTGTATCAACGGCGCCCGGCGAGGCAGGAACAGATCGAGGAGGGCGTGGCGGGGCCCGGGCGCGGCGCCCGGCCAGTAGTTACCCCCCGGCCCACCCCAAACGCCGGCCGGGGGCCCCCCGCCGGGGGCCGCGCCGACCTGGGGGGGCGGGGCCCGCGGCGCCCGCGCCGG
>JAJAZI010000356.1 GCA_026785785.1 Microbacteriaceae bacterium | reverse complement strand
GGCGAGCGGCCACCAGCCGAGGCCGGGGAACGCCAGCGCGTTCAGCATGCCGCCGAATGCGGCCAGCACGACGGCGAGCCACAGCGGAACGGCGCGCACGAAGGCTGACCGCGGCGGCGGTCGAGAAGGAGCGGTGCGCGTGATCATCCTGACCAGCCTAGATCGATTTGTCTGAACGCCGCCGCGGGGTGTCAGGCCCGGGCAGAGATCAGACGCTGCTGTACGCGACGATGCCGCGTCGGATGAGTTCGAGGGCGTTGCGCGCCCGGGGACCGACCGGGGCATCCGCGACCATCGACAGCTGGTCGAGCAAGTCGATCGTCTGCTTGGTGAGCCGGACGAAGTCCCCTGCCGCAAGGTCGGTGTCCCTGAGTACCGAGTCGAGGTTCGAGCCCTGTGCCCACCGGTTCATCGCGAGCGACAGGCCGCTCGAGAGCGGGTTGCTGCCGGGCAGCTTGTTGTCCCGCTCGAGGTCGTCGAGGGTGGCCCACAGCGTCGTCGTGTTCTCCAGCGCGGGCCGGAAGGCGCCCTTGGGCAGGTAGCGCTCGCTGACCTGGCCCTCGTCGCGCCGGGGCTCGTAGATGAGCGCGGCGGCCATCGCCGCGAGTGCGGCGGGATCGAGCTCGTTCCACAGCCCCTTGCGCAGGCACTCTGCGATCAGGAGGTCGCGCTCGCCGTAGATCCGCTTCAGGATGCGGCCGCCGGTCGCGAGGTTGACGGTGCCGATGTCGTCCCGCTCGAGGTAGCCGAGGATCATCAGCACGTCGGTGACGCGGTCGAAGACGCGGGCGACGGCCCCCGTGCGGGCGCGGATCTGCCGGGTGAGGTCGTCGGTCTGCTTCTTCAGCCGCCACCACCTCTCGGCCCAGCGCGCGTGCGCCTCCCGATCGTTGCAGCTGTGGCAGGGGTGCTGGCGCAGCCGCTTGCGCAGCGAGGTGAGCTGGTGCTGCCGCTTCTCCCGTTTGCTGCGGCTCTGCAGCTCGACGCGCGAGTCGCCCGTGCGCTCGAGGTCGGTGAGCTCGCGCCGGATGCCGGAGTACTCGGTGAAGTCGCCGAGGTGGCAGACCATGGCCTCGGCGTAACCGTCGAGGGACTCGCGCTGGCTGCGCACCTTGCGGGCGAGGTCCACGACGGCGCGGTCGGCCTGGAACTGGGCGAATGACGACTCGAGGACCTCGCGGGTGCGGGCGCGGCCGAACTGCTCGATCAGGTTCACGGCCATGTTGTAGGTGGGCCGGAAGCTCGAGTTGAGCGGGTAGGTGCGCCGGGAGGCGAGCGAGGCGACGGCCTGCGGGTCGAGGGCGTCCTGCCACTGGATGACGCTGTGCCCCTCGACGTCGATGCCGCGGCGGCCGGCCCGGCCGGTCAGCTGGGTGTACTCCCCCGGTGTGATCGGCACCCGGGCCTCGCCGTTGAACTTCTCGAGTTTTTCGAGCACGACAGTGCGGGCGGGCATGTTGATGCCGAGCGCGAGGGTCTCGGTCGCGAAGACGACCCGCACGAGCTTGCGGCGGTAGAGCTCCTCGACGACCTCCTTGAAAGCGGGCAGCATGCCGGCGTGGTGGGCGGCGACCCCCCGCTCGAGGCCTTCCAGCCACTCCCAGTACCCGAGCACGGCGAGGTCCTCGTCGAGGAGGGTGCGGCAGCGCTCCTCGACGATCGAGCGGATCTCGTCGCGCTCCCACTGCTCGGTCAGGCGCACTCCGGCCCGCAGCACCTGCGCGACGGCCTGGTCGCAGCCGACCCGGCTGAAGATGAAGAAGATCGCCGGCAGCAGGTTGCGGCTCTCGAGAAGGTCGATCACCGCGGGCCGGTTCATGCGGGTGTCGTCCGGGCGCCCGCCCCTCGAGTGCCGACGTCCGACATCCTGGGACTGCCGGGAGCTGATCGCGCGGCCGCCATGCCTGGCCATCTGCACCAGCTCGGGGTTCACCCGGTTGGTCGCGGCGAGCCCTGAGGAGTCGAACAGGTCGATGAGCTTGGTGCGCATGAGAATGTGCTGGTCGAGGGGAACCGGGCGTTCCTCCGAGACAATGACGTCTGTCTCCCCTCGAACCGCCTGCAGCCAGTCGCCGAACTCTTCGGCATTGGAGACGGTGGCGCTGAGCGAGACGAGTCGAACCGGCTGCGGGAGGTGGATGATGACCTCCTCCCACACGGCGCCGCGGAACCGGTCGGCGAGATAGTGCACCTCGTCCATGATGACGAATGACAGGTCGCGCAGCAGGTCGGAGTCGGCGTAGAGCATGTTGCGCAGCACCTCGGTCGTCATGACGACGATGCGGGCGCCCGAGTTGATGTTGGTGTCGCCAGTGAGCAGGCCCACCTCGCTCGCACCGTACTCGGCCACGAACTCCTGGAACTTCTGGTTGCTCAGCGCCTTCATCGGCGCGGTGTAGAACACCTTCGCTCGCGGCTGCTGCATGGCGAGGTACACGGCGAACTCGGCGACGATGGTCTTACCGGCGCCGGTCGGGGCGGCGACGAGCACACTGTTGCCTCGCTCGAGCGCGGTGCAGGCTGTCAGCTGGAAGGGGTCGAGGTCGAATTTCTGCCGCGCACGGAAGGCGTCGACGCGGGGGAACCCCCGGCGAGCCTTCGATGCGGCGAAACGCTCGGCGGGCGATAGCTGGTCGGTCATGCTGGAGAGCTGCCCAATCCCTCGGTGAGTAGTTTCGCGGCCCGCTTCGCGGCGATGCGGTCGTGCCAGAAGGCGACTCCGACGGCGGCGAAGTAGAGCATGACCATGGGAATCGCGAGCAGGAACATCGAGAAGACGTCGGCGGCCGGCGTGGCGAGGGCGCAGAAGATCGTGATGGTCAGGATCGCGACGCGCCAGCCCTTAAGGATGCCCTCGGCCGAGATGACTCCCATAAAGTTGAGCAGCACCACGAAGACGGGGAGCACGAAGGCGATACCGACGGCGAAGACGAGCTTGAGCGCGAAGTCGACGTAGTACTTCGCGAGGAAGATCGAGGTGTCCTCCGCCGGGGCGAAGCCGGCGAGCACCTCGACGATGTGCGGGAAGACGAAGAAGCCGCTCGCGCACCCGGCGAGGAACAGCGGCACCGCCGAGAAGAAGAACCCGAAGGTGTACCGTTTCTCCTTGCGGGTGAG
>JAJAZI010000355.1 GCA_026785785.1 Microbacteriaceae bacterium | reverse complement strand
TTCCGCGAGCGACCGCCGCTCGTCTTGCCGACCATCAGGTGAACCTGGGCTGGCCACTGGCCAACGACGGGCAGGTTGTGGATCGCCGCCGCCGACCAGTGTGAAAGAACCGGCGGCACGCGTCGAGTCTCCGCAACGGCCTGAATCCGCAGAAGGTATCGCCCCCGCGCATCCGACGCCTCCCACACATCCCGGGGCAGATAGGCGCCTCGCGCGACACGCAGCTCAAAGCCGGCCGTCGCCGCACGCGCGTGGACGAATCGCGTGTCGAAGTGTTCGCCGAGGTCGCGCGCGAAGACGATTCGTTGATCAACAGCGTCCGCCATGGGACTAGCGTGCCGTCGACGGGGACCCCGCCGAGGACCAGTGCCCGCCTCTGCTGAGAACTGCACCGGATGCGGGGTGTGGAGGAGTCGTCCGGACGGTTGGGCGGCACCCCGTCCAGGACCGCCGCGCATGTGTGAGCGCCCGCCCGTGACTTTGGCGCCCGCTCGACCGGGCGCCGATGTCACGAGCGGGCACAATCACCGGCAGAGCGGGCACAATCACCGGCAAAGGGGACGCAATCACCGGCAGAGCGGGCACAATCACCGGCAAAGCGGGCACAATCACCGGCAAAGCGGGCACAATCACCGCCGGAGCGCGCACAATCACCAGCAAAGCGAGCACAACCACCGCGAAAGCGACCGGGCGCACACGCAACGAGCAGCCGCAATCGCGCAGTAGGGCGGCGGCACGCCGCACCCGCCCCCGCCCCCAAAAACACGAAACAGGGCCGGCCCCAGAAGGACCGACCCTGTCTCACTGCAGTGAGTATTACTTGATGATCTTCACAACCGTGCCGGCGCCGACGGTGCGTCCACCCTCGCGGATAGCGAAGCGGAGGCCCTCCTCCATGGCGATCGGCTGGATGAGGGTGACAGTCATCTCCGTGGTGTCGCCGGGCATGACCATCTCGGTGCCCTCGGGCAGCGTGATGATGCCGGTGACGTCCGTGGTGCGGAAGTAGAACTGCGGGCGGTAGTTCGCGTAGAACGGGTTGTGACGGCCACCCTCATCCTTGGAAAGGATGTAGGCGTTCGCCTCGAACTCGGTGTGCGGCGTAACCGTACCGGGCTTGACGACGACCTGGCCGCGCTCGACGTCCTCGCGCTTGGTTCCGCGAAGCAGCAGTCCAACGTTCTCTCCGGCGCGTGCGTCCTCGAGGGTCTTACGGAACATCTCGATTGCGGTGACGATCGTCTTCGACGACTTCTCCTTGATGCCGACGATTTCAACCTCGTCGTTCGGCTTCAGGATGCCGCGCTCGACACGACCGGTGATGACGGTTCCACGACCGGTGATCGTGAAGACGTCCTCGACGGGCATGAGGAAGGGCTTGTCGGTCTCGCGAAGGGGCTCGGGAACGAACTCGTCGACCTGATCCATGAGGTCGGCAACGGTCGCCGCCCACACGGGGTCGCCCTCGAGCGCCTTGAGCGCCGAGACGCGAACGACGGGAGCGTTGTCGCCGTCGAACTCCTGGCTCGACAGCAGCTCGCGAACCTCGATCTCGACGAGCTCGAGGATCTCCTCGTCGTCGACCATGTCGGTCTTGTTCAGAGCAACAACGATGTACGGCACGCCGACCTGGCGGGCGAGCAGCACGTGCTCACGCGTCTGGGGCATGGGGCCGTCGGTCGCCGCAACCACGAGGATCGCGCCGTCCATCTGCGCGGCACCCGTGATCATGTTCTTGATGTAGTCCGCGTGGCCGGGAGCATCGACGTGAGCGTAGTGGCGCTTCTCCGTCTGGTACTCGACGTGGGAGATGTTGATCGTGATTCCACGCTGCTTCTCTTCGGGCGAGTTGTCGATCTGATCGAACGCCGAAGCAGTGTTCAGGGTGGGGTACTTGTCATGCAGCACCTTGGTGATTGCCGCGGTCAACGTGGTCTTACCGTGGTCGACGTGACCAATGGTGCCGATGTTGACGTGCGGCTTAGTCCGCTCGAACTTTGCCTTCGCCAATGGGTCCTCCTCAGGACTTCGTCGTAAGAGCATGCGAAAGACGGATGTCGATCGCTCGTCTTACTGGTTGGGGGTGATATTTATGTTAGTTGGTTTGGTACAGGAGTCCGAACCTGAGTCGCAGGCTCCCTGGGCGCTGGCGCCGCGCGATCGCTCACGCGATTGCCACGGCTCCAGCGCGCTACTCGCCCTTGTTCTTCTGGACGATTTCCTCGGCAACCGCGCGCGGCACCTCGGAGTAGCTGTCGAAGGTCATCGAGTACACAGCGCGGCCCGAGGTTTTGCTCCTCAGGTCACCGACGTAACCGAACATTTCCGACAGGGGGACGTGGGCCCGGACGACCTTGACGCCGGTGGCGTCTTCCATCGACTGGATCTGTCCACGACGCGAGTTGAGGTCACCAATGACGTCGCCCATGTACTCCTCGGGCGTGCGTACCTCGACGGCCATCAGCGGCTCGAGCAGAACGGGGTCGGCCTTGCGGGCCGCTTCCTTGAACGCCATGGAGCCGGCGATCTTGAAGGCCATTTCCGACGAGTCGACGTCGTGCGCCGCGCCATCGAGCAGGATCGCCTTGACGCCCACCATCGGGTATCCGGCGAGGATGCCGACCTGCAGGGCATCCTGAATTCCGGCATCGACCGACGGGATGTACTCGCGGGGGATGCGACCACCGGTCACCTTGTTCTCGAACTCGTACGTCTTGTCAGGCGTGACTTCGAGCGGCTCGAGCGAGATCTGGACCTTTGCGAACTGTCCCGATCCACCCGTCTGCTTCTTGTGGGTGAAGTCGTGCTTGGCGACGATGCGGCGAATGGTCTCGCGGTACGCAACCTGGGGCTTGCCCACGTTGGCCTCGACGTTGAATTCACGCTTCATCCGGTCGACGAGGATGTCGAGGTGAAGCTCGCCCATTCCCTTGATGACCGTCTGGCCGGTGTCCTGGTTCTGCTCGGTGCGGAACGTCGGATCTTCCTCGGCGAGCTTCTGGATAGCGATACCCAGCTTCTCCTGGTCGGCCTTGGTCTTCGGCTCGATGGCCACCTCGATGACCGGCTCCGGGAACGTCATCGACTCGAGGACAACCTGGTTCTGCGGGTCGCAGAGGGTGTCGCCGGTCGTGGTGTCCTTGAGGCCGATGACCGCGTAGATGTGGCCGGCGGTGACCGAGTCGACGGGATTCTCCTTGTTGGCGTGCATCTGGAAGATCTTCCCGATGCGCTCCTTCTTGCCCTTGGTCGAGTTGATGAGCTGCGCACCGGATTCGGCGCGACCGGAGTACACGCGGATGTAGGTGAGGCGACCGAAGAACGGGTGAACCGCGACCTTGAACGCGAGGGCCGAGAACGGCTCCGTGGCGTCCGGGTGGCGCAGGATGACCTTCTCCTCGTCGCGCGTGTCGTGTGCCTCGATGGCGGGCACATCGAGCGGCGTCGGGAGGTAGTCGACGACGGCATCCAGCATCGGCTGAACGCCGCGGTTCTTGAACGCCGAGCCGCACAGCACCGGGTAGATCTCGCTGTTGACCGTGAGCTTGCGGATCGCGTGCTTGATCTCGGAGACGGTGAAGTCGGTGTCGCCGTTCATGAATCGCTCAAGCAGCGTGTCGTCGGTCTCGGCGACAACCTCGATGAGGGCCGCACGGTACTCGTTGGCCTTCTCGACGAGGTCGGCCGGGATCTCCTCGATGGTGTACTTCGCACCGAGCTCGACGTCACCCTTGGAGTCTCCGCGCCAGGTCAGCGCGCGCATTTCGACGAGGTCGACGACACCTTCGAAGGTGCTCTCGAACCCGATCGGCAGCTGGATGACGAGGGGCTTGGCGCCGAGGCGCTTGATGATCGTGTCGACCGTGTAGTAGAAGTCGGCGCCGAGCTTGTCCATCTTGTTGACGAAGCAGATGCGGGGCACGTCGTACTTGTCGGCCTGGCGCCAGACGGTCTCCGACTGGGGCTCAACGCCCTCCTTGCCGTCGAAGACGGCGACGGCGCCATCGAGAACGCGAAGCGAGCGCTCGACCTCGACGGTGAAGTCGACGTGGCCGGGGGTGTCGATGATGTTGATCTGGTGCTTGTTCCAGAAACAGGTGGTCGCAGCGGACGTGATCGTGATGCCACGTTCCTGCTCCTGCGCCATCCAGTCCATGGTGGCTGCGCCGTCGTGAACCTCACCGATCTTGTGAGTGATGCCCGTGTAGAACAGGATGCGCTCGGTGGTCGTCGTCTTGCCCGCATCGATGTGAGCCATGATGCCGATGTTGCGGACCTTGTTCAGGTCGGTGAGCACGTCTTGTGCCACGGAGTTCCTCCGAAAGATTGTGGATGTAAGTGCTGGGGCGAGGGAGCCTGACACCTCGGTCTCAGGCTCCCTCGGCGCTGGCATCGAACAATAGCTCGCGCGATTGCCAGAGCTGCAGCGCGCTGATTACCAGCGGTAGTGCGCGAATGCCTTGTTAGCGTCGGCCATCTTGTGGGTGTCTTCGCGACGCTTGACAGCGGCGCCGAGACCGTTTGACGCGTCGAGGATCTCATTGGTGAGACGCTCGGTCATCGTCTTCTCGCGACGACCCTTGGCGTAGGTGGTGAGCCAGCGGAGGGCAAGCGTGTTGGCGCGGTGAGGCTTGACCTCGACCGGCACCTGGTACGTCGATCCACCGACGCGACGGCTCTTGACCTCGATGGTCGGGCGCACGTTGTCGAGCGCCTTCTTCAGCGTCACGACAGCATCCGCGCCGTTCTTGGTCGAGACTCCGGCGAGGGCGTCATAGACGATGCGCTCGGCGAGACCCTTCTTGCCATCAAGAAGAATCTTGTTGACAAGCTGGCTGACAATGGGGGCTCCGTAGACCGGGTCCGCGACTACGGGACGCTTCGGTGCTGGTCCTTTACGTGGCATTACTTCTTATCCATTTTCGCTCCGTAGCGGCTACGAGCCTGCTTACGATTTTTGACTGCCTGGGTGTCGAGCGCGCCGCGCACGATCTTGTAGCGCACGCCGGGGAGGTCCTTCACTCGTCCGCCGCGGACGAGCACCATCGAGTGCTCTTGCAGGTTGTGTCCCTCACCGGGGATGTAGGCGGTGACCTCGGTACCGTTGCTCAACTTGACACGAGCGACCTTGCGCAGAGCCGAGTTCGGCTTCTTCGGGGTGGTCGTGTAGACGCGGGTGCAGACACCGCGCTGCTGGGGGTTGGCCTTGAGGGCGGGCGCCTTGGTCTTGACGACCTTAGGGGTGCGACCCTTCCGGACCAACTGCTGAATGGTTGGCACTACATACTCCTTGTGATGACTGCACGGTGACAGTTCTTGCTTGTTTCGCATTCGAGGCCGTGCGTCACCGCGCGGTTCGAGTTCAGATGGACCCGACTGGTGAACACAGAGGAGGCCTCTGTTTTCGCCGGTGGGTATGCCGTGGGGGCTGGATGTTGCCCAACATGGAGAGCGGTTTTCGCGGCCCGCAACTAGTGTTTCGTCGCGAGCGCACGGCAAAACGCACACCGGTAAACCTTAGCCCGTGGATGCCCCGCGGTCAAATGACAGCGGGGTTGAGGCGGGTGGCGGATGCTGGTGCCGGCGCGGTCATCACACTACCGGCCGCGCGCGTTCCGCGAGCCCGGCGAGGCCCACCACGACCCCGGCGATCACCGCCGACGAGAGCACGAAGGGGCTCAACAGGTAGGTGCCGAAGAACACCGGGATCACAGCAAGGTTTTCCCGCACGATCGAGTAGACGATCGCGCCCGCCGCCGGGGAGGCGATGAGCGCCCAGAGCGATGCCGAGACACAGCGCCGCCCGAGACCGGGCGGCCGTCGGCGGAACACGAACGAGAACACGACCCCGCAGGTCGCGACCGCCATGGCCGGACCGACAAGCGTTCCGGCATCCGGCAGCTCGACGAGGTCGCGGTCGAGGAACAGGCTGAGAAACCCACCGACGAAGACGAGCAGCGCGACCGCGAGCACCGTGGCGCCGAGCGCCAGGAGCCCGCGGCCGGGCGGGTCAGGCCGCGTAGGAGCGGTCATACTCCGCGCGGTGTGCGGCGGTCGCCTTCTCGAACTCCTCGCGCGCGGCGAGGTTGCGTGCCTTCATGCGGCGTCCGCGCGAGCTGATCGCGGCGCCGATCCACATCGAGGTCTCGCGGGCGATGAGGCCCGCCGCGATCACGAACGGGTTGATCGCCAAGGCGGCGAACGTGGCCGCCGCTGCGGATGGACTCATCGCGAAGACGTTCTCGATGAGCAGCTGCGCGCCGATTGTCCCGAAGTAGACGATCCCTCCGACGATGAGGCTGCCGAAAACGAAGGCCCACCAGGCGGCGCGGTTCACGAGCAGCACGACGATAACGAATCCGACGACGAACAGGATGCCCGGAACGTAGAACACCGGGTCGACCAGGAAGCGCAGCACAGTCTCGAGCACGTTCTGCTGCGGGGCGGCGATCGCGACGATGACCGTGGCAACGAGCGCGTAGAAGATGCCGAAGATGACGACCGAGACGACGGCGATGAGCGATCCGATGCCGCGGTTGCCCTTGCGCTTGCGCGCGACGGGCGCTGGCGGCACGAAGATGCGTTCCGGCTGCGGCGCGGCGGGCACCGTCGGAACGGTGGGCTGTGATCGGGTCGGCTCGTCGCGCTGGATCACCGCGGTCTGCTGGGCGGCGGCCTGCTGGGCTTCGGTCTCCTGGGCGTCCGTCGGATGGGCCGCACCAGGCTGGGCTTCCTCGCGTGCCTCAACCCGCTGGGCGCCAATCCGCTGGGCGTCGGCCCGCTGGGCGTCAACGGTCTGGGCGGGGACGGTACGCTCGGCGTCGGACTGGTCGGCGTCGGACTGACCCGCGGGGGGGGGGGGGCGGGGGCGGCCGGGGGGGGGGGCGCGCGCGGGGGGGGCGGGCGCGCGGGCGCGACGGCCGGGGGGGGGGGCGCGCCCC
>JAJAZI010000354.1 GCA_026785785.1 Microbacteriaceae bacterium | reverse complement strand
GCGCTGGCGCCCTCCGGCGGCAGCGGCGACAGCCAGGCGTGCTCGGCCGCGAGGGTGCGGTCAGCGGGAAGCAGCGCGAGGGCCCCTCCCCCGGTTCCCTCGCCCATGATCAGCGAGACGGTGGGCGTCGGCAGCATCACGAGCTCGGCCAGGCACCGGGCGATCTCTCCGGCGAGCCCGCCTTCTTCGGCATCCTTGGACAGGGCCGCCCCGGGAGTGTCGATCACGGTGACGAGAGGCAGGCCGAGCTCAAGGGACAGGCGCATTCCCCGCCTGGCCTCGCGCAGAGCTGCCGGGCCGAGCGGCGCCTGAGCGCGTTGCACGCGCCGATCCTGCCCCATCACGACGCAGGAAGCGCTTCCGAATCGACTCCCAGGTCGGGGTGGCCTCGCCGGACCACTTCTCCGGCAGCGGCAGCGGCAGCGGAGCCGCGGGCTTCGGTGCCTCGAGAACCGCGAGCACCCTCTCGACGATTTCCGGGAGGTGCTCAGCGGTGACGACGCCGTCGATCAGCCCGTACCGGAAAAGATTCTCGGCGGTCTGGACGCCCTCGGGGAACTTCTCGCCGTAGACGGCCTCGTAGACGCGCGGGCCGAGAAACCCGACGAGTGCGCCGGGCTCGGCGACCGTCACATGCCCGAGCGATCCCCAGGATGCCATCACTCCCCCGGTCGTCGGGTGGCGCAGGTAGACAAGGTAGGGCAGCCGCGCGGCCTTGTGCTTGGAGATCGCCGCGGAGATCTTGACCATCGACAGGAAGGCGAGGGTCCCCTCCTGCATGCGGGTGCCGCCCGAGGCCGGCCCCGCGAGCAGGGGCAGCCCCTCGAGGGTCGCCCGCTCGATCGCCTCGACGAGGCGTTGGGCCGCGGCGATGCCGATCGATCCGGCGAGGAACCGGAACTCGCACGCGATGATGGCGACGCGACGCCCGCGGATGAGGCCCTCGCCCGTCACGACGGCCTCGTCCGTGCCCGCCTTCACCCGCGCGGCGGCGAGTGCGGCCGCATACGCGGCATCCGGGCGCACGTCGACAGGGGTGGAGTCCCACGACACGAACGTGCCGGGATCGGTGAGCAGATCAATGAGCTCCGAGGCGCTCGGTCGACGTCGGTCGGCGGTCATTGGTGCCCTTCATTCAGCCAGGCCTGGATGCTGGCGGCGTGCTGCCCGAGAAGGGGCGGCGCCGAGTGCTCGGTGCGGGTGGCCTCGACCTCGTCGGTGCCTGTTGTCCGGAAGAACCGCACCGGCGGTCCCGGCAGGTCGATCGACCCGAGGGTCGCGTGGTCGACCGAGATCCTCAGCCCCTGGGAGAGGAGCTGGGGCCATTCGTAGACTTCGTCGAGCGTGCGCACCTTGCCTGCGGGGATGCCGGCGACATCCAGTTCGGCGAGGAGCGCCTCCGCGCCGTATGGCGCGAAGGCGGCCTCGACGAGCGCGATCGTCGCCTCGCGGTTGCGCACCCGGCCCTCGTTCGATCCGAGCTCGGGGGGCGGCTCGATCCCGAACCTCTCGCACAGCCTGGCCCACAGGCTCTCGTTCCCGACGCTGATCTGCACGAAGCCGTCCTCGCAGGCGAAGAGGCCGTAGGGCGCGATCGACGGGTGGTGGTTGCCTTGGGCGTGCGGCACCTCGTGGGCGACGGTGGCCCTCGTGCCCTGGAAAGCGTGAACGCCGACCACTGATGCCAGCAGTGACGTTCGCACGACCTGGCCCCTGCCCGTCGTCGCGCGTTCGAACAGGGCGGAAACGGTGCCGAACGCGCCGTACATTCCCGAGAGCAGGTCGGCGATGGGCACTCCGACCCGCTGGACGTTGTCGGGGCCGGGCCCGGTGAGGGACATCAGGCCCGCCTCACCCTGAATGATCTGGTCATAGCCGGCCCGGCTGGCCTCCGGTCCGTCGTGGCCGAAGCCGGTGATCGAGAGGATCACGAGGGCCGGATTGATCTCGTGAAGTTCGGAGGTGGAGAACCCGAGGCGCGCCGTCACGCCGGCCCGGAAGTTCTCGACGACGACGTCCGCCCGGCGCACGAGCTCCCGCAGAGTCCGTTTTCCCTCGTCCGACTTGAGGTCGAGCGGAAGCGACTCCTTGTTCCGGTTGCAGGACAGGAAGTACGTCGACTGCGGATCGTCCTCCGGGCCGACGAACGGCGGGCCCCACCCGCGCGTGTCGTCGCCGCCGGCGGGGCTCTCGATCTTGATCACCCTCGCGCCGAGGTCGCCGAGCATCATCGCCGTGTGCGGGCCGGCGAGCGCCCGGCTCAGGTCGACGACGAGGATGCCGCTGAGCGGGCCGCTGGCGCTCGCTCCGACGGTCACAGCCATCCGGGAACCACGAAGACAAGCCAGGCCAGCAGCGGGCCGGCGAGTACGGTCACCCCGCTGCAGCTGAGGATCTGCTTGTAGAACCGGTCCTTGTTGCCCTCGGGAGCATTGGCGAGCACGAGCGCGCCATTCGTGGAGAAGGGCGACACGTCGACGATTGTGGCCGACACCGCGAGGGCGCAGATGACCCCGATTGCGCCGATATTACCGTCCATGAGGAAGGGCACGGCGAGCGGGATGAGCACGGCGATGATCGCCGTCGACGAGGCGAAGGCGGAGACAACGGCGCCGATGTCGCAGATGAGAAGTGCGACGACGAGGGGCATCCCGATCGCGGCGACGCCGTTGGAGACGTACTCGATGGTGCCGGCGACCTGCAGCACGCCGACGAAAGTCAGCATTCCGCAGACGAGGAGCACGGTCGACCAGCTGATCTTGTTGACCGCACCCTTCTGGGCCTGCGGCGAGACAAGCGCGAGAAGCACGGCGATCGTGATCGACACGAAGCCGACGTCGACCTTGAACCCGAGCGCGACGACGCCGAGCGTGACGAGCCCGATCACGGTGAGCACCTGCGCGGTGAGCTCCTTGCGCGAGGTGGCGACCCTGGTCGCAACCGCGACGCCGCCAGCGGGGTCGCGCGGACCGTACATACCGGAACCGAAGCCCTTCAAGTCCACATCGTCGCCGTGCGCCTTGGCGCTGCGCGAGTCGGCGACCTCCCCCTCAAAGTCGCCCGCCTTGGCGCCGAGCAGCTTGGCTCCGCCGAAGACGAAGAACAGCACGATGGCGATGAGCAGATTGAACCCGAGGCTCGCGAGGAACACGGCGGTGGGGCTCTGCTCGCGCGGGGTGCCGGCCATGATGGAGTTGACCGTGACGCCATACACGGCAATCGGCGAGAAGCCACCCGCCTGGGCGCCGTGGATCACCATCATTCCCATCATGAGAGTGTTGATGCGGTACTTCGCGGCGAAGCCGAGCGCGATCGGCGCGATGATCGCGACGGCCGCGGGCGACAGGGCTCCCATCGCGGTGATGAGCGCGGTGACGACGAACATGACCCAGGGGATGAGTGCGATGCGCCCCCCGCACGAGTCGCACGGCACCGCGCACGAGCAGATCGATCGTGCCGTTGTTGTGCGCGATGGCGAAGAGGAAGGTCACACCGACGATCGTGAGGAACAGGCCGCCAGGGAATCCGCCGAGGATGTCCTCGGGGCCATGCCCACGGCGAGCGTGCCGACGAGAAACGCGGAGACAAAGGCGAGGGCGCCCATGTTGACCGGGAAAATCGTGGAGACGATTAACATCACCGTCAGGGCGATGATCGAGATGATTTCCGGGGTCATCAAACTCCTCCTTGAGTTGATGGTCGTTCCGCGAGGGAACGAGGTGGGCGAGATCGTCCCTATCGGTGACTCAGTGGCCTAGTCTCTGACGGTGTGGGCCACTTGTCAATTCGGGCACCACAATAATTCGGACCGACTGAAAGGACACGGATGACCTCGCCAGGCTCTCCGGCACGACTGCAGCGCGTGGCACGTCCACGCCTCTACGAGCAGCTCGTCGAGCAGCTCGTGCACTTCATCGAGGTTCAGGAACTCACCCAGGGCGATCGCTTGCCCCCCGAGCGCGAGCTCGCCGACCAGCTCGGAGTGTCGAGGGCGACGCTGTCCCAGGCGCTTGTGGCGCTCGAGGTTCTCGGCGTGATCGACGTGCAGCACGGCACCGGCGCCACGATCATCGCGCGGCCGAACCTCGCCGCCGTCATGCAGGGCTTCCGCGAGCACAGCAGCCGGCTGCCCGACATCATCGAGGCCAGGAGCACTCTCGAGGTGAAGCTCGCCGAACTCGCCGCCGAACGGCGCACCGACGAGGACCTCGCCCGCATCGACCAGGCGCTCGACCTGATGGCGCGCGAGATCGCGGACGGCGAACGCGGGGTCAGCGGAGACGAGCACTTTCACGATGCCGTGACCCGCGCCGCGCACTCCTCGGTGCTCGCCAAGATGATAGGGCTGATCCAGGAGATGGTTCTCGAGTTCCGCATCGAGTCCCTCGGCCAGCCCGGGCGCCCCGAGCAGTCGCTCAGGTCGCACCGCGCCATCGCCGCCGCGATCCGGCGCGGGGACGCCGCGGGCGCCGCCGCGGCGATGGGCCACCACATCGAGGTCGTCTCCGATGTGGCCCTCCTCAAGGACCCAGGCTAGGCGCGAGCCAGCGGCTACCTGCCGAGGAATTTCTGCAGCGAGGCGAGTTCCTCGGGCGACGGACCGCCCTCTTTTGCGCCGCCGAGGCCGAAGCCGGACCCGGATCCGGGTGCCACCGGCTTCGCGCCGCCGGCGAGCGCGGCGTTCTCCGCCGCACGCTTGGCCGGGTTGCCCGACTTGGAGCCCTTCTTCTTGGGCTGCTGCTTACCGCGACCGCCGCCGAAGCCGGCTCCCGGCAGGGGACCGACGCCCGGCATCTGCGGCATCTGGCCCTTGGCGACGGTTTTCATCATCTTCGCCGCCTGCTCGAAGCGGTTGACGAGCGCGTTGACCTCGGTCACAGTCGTTCCCGACCCGCGGGCGATGCGCACGCGACGCGAGCCGTTGAGCACCTTCGGCGCCCGCCGCTCCTGCAGGGTCATCGACTGGATGATCGCCTCGGTGCGCGTGATCTCGCTCTCGTCGAAGTTGTCGAGCTGCTCGCGCATGCCCTTCGCGCCGGGCAGCATCCCGAGCATGCTCTTGATCGAGCCCATGTTCTTGAGCTGCTGCATCTGGCTGAGGAAGTCCTCGAGGGTGAAGGTGTCGGTCGCGAACTTCTCCGCGATCTTGAGGGATTCCTCCTCATCGAAGTTCTTCTGCGCCTGCTCGATGAGGGTGAGGATGTCACCGAGGTCGAGGATGCGGCTGGCCATGCGGTCGGGATAGAACGGCTCGAAGTCGCCGAGCCCCTCGCCCGTGGAGGCGAAGATGATGGGGCGGCCGGTGACGGACGCCACCGAGAGGGCGGCACCACCGCGCGCGTCGCCGTCGAGCTTGGTGAGCACGACGGCGGTGAAGTCGACGCTCTCCTGGAAGGCCTTCGCGGTGGCGACGGCATCCTGGCCGATCATGGCATCGATGACGAAGAAGACCTCGTCAGGGTCGATGGCACGGCGGATGTCGGATGCCTGCCTCATGAGCTCGGCGTCGACGCCGAGGCGGCCGGCGGTGTCGACAATGACGACGTCGTACTGCTTCTCGCGCGCGAACTTCACGGCGTCCCTGGCGACCTTCACCGGGTCGCCGCCTTTGGCGCTGCCGAAGAAGCCCCGGCTCGGCGCCGCGTCCTCCCCGCTCGTGTTGCCGGGCTCGGGCGCGTAGACCGCCACGCCCGCCTGCTCGGCGACAACCTGCAGCTGGGTCACCGCGTTCGGGCGCTGGAGGTCGGCCGCGACAAGCAGCGGCGTGTGGTTGTCGGCGGCGAGCCACTTGGCGAGCTTGCCGGCGAGCGTGGTCTTTCCGGCACCCTGCAGGCCGGCGAGCATGATGATGGTCGGCGCGGTCTTGGCGAACTGGATGCGCCGCGCCTCGCCGCCGAGAATCGCGACGAGTTCGTCGTTGACGATCTGCACGACCTGCTGGGCGGGGTTGAGGGCCTTCGACACCTCGTCGCCGAGGGCGCGCTCGCGCACCTTCCCGGTGAACTCCTTGACGACCTCGAGCGCGACGTCAGCGTCGAGCAGCGCGCGACGGATCTCCCGCACCGTGCCGTCGACGTCCGCGGCGGTGAGCTTGCCTTTGCCGCGGAGGTTCTTGAAGGTATCCGCGAGGCGGTCAGTGAGGTTTCCGAAGGTGGCCATGGTGCTCCCAGTTTAACCCGGACGGGCAGGGTTCGAACGCGAGTTGCGCCGCACGCGTAGGCTCGGCCCGTGCGTTTCGGAATCGTGATCCTCCCACAGCACCCGTGGGCCGTGGCCCGGGATGCGTGGCGGGGCGCGGAGGCGCTCGGATTCGACCACGCCTGGACCTACGACCATCTGTCCTGGCGCTCGCTCGCGAACGAGCCCTGGCACGCGACGGTGCCCACCCTCACCGCCGCGGCCGTGGTGACCGAGCGGATCCGACTCGGCACCTTCGTCTCGTCACCGAATTACCGCCATCCCGTGCCGTTCGCGAAGGAGGTCGCGACGGTGGACGACATCTCCGGCGGCCGATTCATCCTCGGGGTCGGATCGGGCGGAACGGGCTTCGACGCCTCGGTGCTCGGCCAGGGCGAGCTCAGCCCGCGGGGCCGGCACGAGCGCTTCGCCGAGTTCGTGACCCAGCTCGACCGGCTGCTGCGCCACGAGGCCGAAGGGGAATCGGGCATCGACCTCGACGGCGCCTGGTTCACGGCATCCGGCGCGCGCATGGTGGGCGCGCCGGCGCAGGAGCCGCGAGTGCCGTTCGTGCTCGCCGCGAATGGCCCGAAGGGGCTGGGCCTCGTCTGTCGGCACGCCGCCGGCTGGGTGACGACGGGCGCGGACGGCCAGGTCGGTGAGCAGTGGTGGGGGTCGGTCGCCGCACTGGCAGCACGGCTCGACGATGCCGCCGCCGCCGCCGGGCGCGACCCGGCGAGCATCGACCGGTACCTCTCGCTCGATTCGGGCGGGTCGTTCTCGCTCGCGAGCATCGGCGCGTTCGAGGATGCCGCCGGCCGGGCCGCCGAGCTCGGGTTCACCGACGTCGTCGCGCACTGGCCCCGCCGTGAGGGGATCTATGCCGGCTCACCGGCCGTTCTCGACGATGTCGCGGCCCTGATCGCCGGGCGCCGCACCGCGCCCCCTACTCTGGAACGATGACGACGATTCTCAGCTTCAACGGCACCACCCCCTCCGTCCCGGAATCGGCGTGGGTCGCTCCGAACGGCACCCTCATCGGGAGCGTCACCCTCGGCGAGGAGGCGAGCGTGTTCTACGGAGCGGTGCTGCGCGGCGATGTCGACTCGATCACGATCGGCGCAAGGAGCAACATCCAGGACAACGTGTCGATTCACTGCGACTCGGGCACTCCGACGACGGTCGGCTCGGGGGTCAGCGTCGGTCACTCCGCGGTGCTGCACGGCTGCACGGTCGAGGACGACTGCCTCATCGGCATGTCGGCGACGGTGCTCAACGAGGCCGTCATCGGAACGGGCTCACTCATCGCCGCCGGCGCCGTCGTGCTCGAGGGCACGGTCATCCCCCCAGGGTCGCTCGTCGCCGGGGTCCCCGCGAAGGTCAGGCGCGAGCTGACCCCGGACGAGCTCGCCAAAGTGAGGAACAATGCGACGCACTACGTCGAACTCAGCCGGGCGCACCGCGGCCTCACCGCCTGACCCGGCGCGCGGCTAGAGGGCGGGGGCCAGCAGGCTCACGAGGTTGATCGCCGCAAGGAACACGCATGGCACCATCACGACCATCGTCGTGATGCCGGTCGCGCGGGTGCGCGGCATCGCAATCGCCCAGATCGAGGCGCCGAGGCCCAGCGCCGTCGCGGTGATCGCGAAGGGCGCGAACGTGCGCCCGGCCTCGACGACGCCGATGCTGCCGAGCCCGAGGACCACGAGGAACACGAGCGGTGCGACGATCGCGAAGAACACGGCCGCGAAGGCGACGGTGCGCGAGACCGGTGTCGGCGGGTCCGGGTCGCGCTTGACCATCAGCCGACCAGCTTCTGCACGAACACGTGCGGGGTGAAACCGGTGAGGTCGCCGATGCCCTCGCCCTGGCCGACGAGCTTGATCGGGATTCCGGTCTTCTCCTGCACCGCGATGACGAACCCGCCCTTGGCCGACCCGTCGAGCTTCGTGATCACGAGCCCCGTGACGCCGGCGTGCTGGATGAAGGCCTCCGCCTGAGCGACCCCGTTCTGCCCCGTCGTCGCGTCGAGCACGAGAAGCACCTCGGCGATGTCGGTCTGCTTCTCGACGACCCGGCGGATCTTGCTCAGTTCGTCCATGAGGCCGCTCTTGGTCTGCAGCCGTCCCGCGGTGTCGATGAGCACGATGTCGATGCCCTCGCGCTGGGCCCGCTCGACCGTCTGGAAGGCAACGGATGCCGGGTCCTGTCCGTGCTGCTGGGGGCGCTGGATGGCCGCTCCCCCGCGCTCGGCCCATGTGGCCAGCTGCTCGACGGCGGCGGCCCGGAAGGTGTCGGCGGCGCCGACGATGACGGTGCGTCCGTGGCCGGTAAGGAATCTGGCGAACTTGCCGATCGTTGTCGTCTTGCCGACGCCGTTGACGCCGACGACGAGCACGACCGCGGGCCGCGCGCTCAGGGTGAGGGTGGGGTTGAGCCGGGCGAGCCTCTCCTCGAGCGTCTCGCGCAGCATCCGCTTCAGATCGACGGGGTCGGTCGTGGTGAACCGCCTCACCTGCGCACGCAGGTGCTCGATGACCTCGTCGGTGATGGTCGAGCCGAAGTCGGCCCTGATGAGCGCGTCTTCGAGGTCCTCCCACGTCTCGTCGTCGATCGTCGCCTTGGCGAACATGCCGCGGAGGGCACCGCCAAGGGACCACGGGGTTGAACGGTCAGCCATTTCTCAAGCCTAACGGCGCGAACAGCCCCGGCCGGCGGGTGCGTAGGCTGTCGGCGTGACTGAGAACTCCGCAACGACAATGATGATCGCCCTCACCCGCCACGGGCAGACCAACTGGAACGCGGCGGGACGGATGCAGGGCACCTCAGACATCCCGCTCAACAACACCGGCCGGGAGCAGGCGCTCGCCTCGTCGGCGCGCTTCGCCGGTGCCGGCTGGCGTCACGTGGTCACCTCGCCGCTGTCCCGGGCCGCGGAGACCGGCCGCATCATCGCCGACGGACTCGGGATCGCCGTGTCTGGCGTCTACTCCGACCTGCAGGAACGTCACTATGGCGAGGCGGAGGGCCGCACCGACGCCGAGGCGGCTGCGCTCTGGCCGGACGGCGAGTTCCCCGGGCTCGAGTCCCGCGACGATGTCGCCGATCGCGGCCTCGACAGCCTCGCCGACATCGCGCGCGACCTGCCGGGCTCCGCGGTCATCGTTGTCGCGCACGGCACCCTCATCCGCGAGGTGCTGCGTCGCCTCACGAGCGTGCCGATTCCCCCGATCCTTAACGCGGCGACGAGCATCGTTGAGCACTCCGGGGACAGCTGGCGAGTCGTCACCGTGAACGACGAGCCTCTCGGCGACGAGGCTGCCTGACACGTTCTCGGGCGAGAACCGCGAGGGGATTGCCGAGCCGCGACGCAGGACGTATTCGAAGAGGACGAAATGTGGTTTCCACGCTTCTCACGAACAGGTGCACCCGAGCGCCCTGATTGCCGTCGTGCAGCGGTCCGAGCAGGCCGGCTTCGACGCCGCCAGGTGCTCCGACCACCTCGCGACCTGGACTGAGCGGCCGGGGCAGTCGGCGTTCGGCCTCGTGCGGATGGTCGACGGCCTGCTGTTCACACTGCCGGGCACTCCCGTGCTGTTCTGCGGCGCGGAGATCGGCATGGGCGAGAACTTCGAGCAGGAGGGCCGCCTCGCGGTGCGCACCCCGGTGCAATGGAACAGCGGTAGGAACGGCGGATTCTCGGATGCCGCGCCGTCGCGCCTCGCGAGCCCCGTCATCGCGGGCGGCTTCGGCCCCGCCCACCTGAACGTCGAGAACCAGCACGAAGACCCGGACTCGCTTCCCAACCTCATCCAGACCCTCGTGCGGCACTACCGCAAGGCGCCCGAGTTCGGCTGGGGCACCTTCGCGGTGCTCGAGCGGCCACACACCGCGATCTGCGCGCATTCGCAGACCTGGAGCGACACCGACCGGTGCTGACGGCAGTCAGGAGGTGGCCCTGGCGAGGGTCACCTCCGCGATCAGTTCCGCCTGCGCGCGCAACTGCCCCTCCGGGCGGGAGGGTGCGGTATCCGGGTTCCCGATGATCGTGACATCGAGAAGCGCGCTGGCGCCGCAGACACGCATCCGTCCGACGGTCACCCCACCCATGGTCAGCTCGGTCCACCACGCCTGGCGGCCGAGGTCCACCTCGACAGCCGACGGGTCGGCGGGCCCGGTGCAAGCGAATTCGCCGGAATCGAAGTCCTCGGCGTAGGCGATCTGGAGTGATGCGTCGACTCGGTCCGCGCTCCACCGGCAGTGCCGCGAATCCGCGGCGATCGCGGCGTCGTCGATTCGGCTGATGCCGTTGCGCCCCGCTCGCACTTCCGTGCCGAAGATCGTCTCGAGATCGGATGTGGAGAAGAGCGCGCACGGTTCAGCCACGGGTACGGCCGGCTCCTCCGGCGCCGCCTCCGCCGACTCGAGCCACTCGCCTGAACAGCCCGACAGCCCCAGCACCAGCAAAGCCGAGACGAGAACCGCACCGCACCGCATTGGCTTCCTCCCCGTCTGCCCGTGTCGATGTTCGACGATAGGCACTTGGGGATTCGCCGGCCTAGGGCTGGCACCTGGAACTCATCTGTGCGACGAATTCAGCTCGCGGCGCGCTCCTCATCATCCGGTTCCCGTTGCACACGCTGCCCGACGACGGCGCTGATTCCATCGGCGCGCATCGAGACGCCGTAGAGCGCATCCGCGATCTCCATCGTGCGCTTCTGGTGGGTGATGATGATGAGCTGCGAG
>JAJAZI010000353.1 GCA_026785785.1 Microbacteriaceae bacterium | reverse complement strand
GGCGATGAGCTCGGTGAAGACCGGCTCGAGCCTGACCTCGTCCGGCGCAGTGTTCTCCGGAACGGCGAGCGCCGACCTGGCGATGAGCAGGGTGTCGCCCACGAGGCGCCGCCCCCACATCGCGAGGCGGGATGCGAGGCGCGGGTTGGCCCCGATCGCCTCGAGCAGCTCAGCGATGATGAACTTGCTTCCGGCATCCGGAGTCAGGAGCGCGGCGATGCGCTCGCTCTGGTCCTCGGGAAGCCCACCGGCGAGGCGCACGAAGAAATCATCGAGCAGCCCGGCCGTCACGTAGACCGTCACGAGGCTCTCATACCAGTCGGCACCCCGTGTGTCCCGGTGGAACTCGTCGATCCCGCGGCGGAACGGCTGCATCGTGGCCACCGGGTCGTGCCCGGTGCGCGCGAGCTCGGCGATGAGCCCCTCGTACTTAGTGAGCGACTGGTGGGCGACGCGGCTCATCGCGTTCTTGCCGCGTGTGGACGGGGCGGTGGTGACCGCGCCCGCCGCGGTCTCGAAGTTCGTCAGCTGAAGATAGGCGGCCCGGCCGAGGAAACCGGCCAGGTCGGGCGTCAGTTCGCCGAGCGCAACGCGGTTCACGTTGTCGGTTCCCTGTCGGGATGCGCGGGGCCTCAAGCGGGGAATCTCAGCGTGAGTCCTGCGCTGAGAGAAGAAAGAGGGCACGCGACTCAGCCTAGCCGTCAGCCCTCGCGAGGCACTAACGACGCCCCCGCTGGCCGGGAAATGCCATATTTCCAGACCCTCGCCGCTAAACTGATATCAAGCCCCTTTCTGACAGGGGCATCTGCGCCCCAGGAACAAGCGGGCGTACTCGCATTCATGATGGGCATTCACACGTGACTTTTGCAGAACTCAATATCGATCAGGACATGGTCGACGCTCTCGCCTCCAAGGGCATCGTCGAGCCGTTCCCCATTCAGACCCAGACCATCCCGATGGGGCTGGGTGGCCAGGACATCATCGGCCAAGCCAAGACCGGAACTGGCAAGACGCTCGGTTTCGGGCTTCCGCTGCTGCAATCGCTCGGGCTGAACCCGGAGCCGGGCGTCAAGGCGCTCGTCGTCGTGCCGACCCGCGAGCTGTGCGTGCAGGTTGCCGAAGACCTGACCCTCGCGGCATCCAATCGGGCAACCCAGGTCGCCGCGATCTACGGCGGCAAGGCCTACGAGGGCCAGGTGGAGCAGCTGAAGGCCGGCGCGCAGGTCGTCGTCGGTACCCCTGGCCGCCTGCTCGACCTCGCCAACCAGCGGCTGCTGTCGCTCAAGGACGTCAAGGTCATGGTTCTCGACGAGGCCGACAAGATGCTCGATCTCGGCTTCCTCGCCGACATTGAGAAGCTCTTTGCGCAGACCTCGCCGACCCGCCACACGATGCTGTTCTCGGCGACGATGCCCGGACCGATCGTCGCCCTCGCGCGCCGCTTCATGAACCGGCCCATCCACATCCGCGCGACGGACCCCAACGAGGGACTCACGCAGGCGAACATCAAGCACGTCATCTACCGCGCCCACAACATGGACAAGGACGAGGTGATCGCGCGCATCCTGCAGGCCGAGGGCCGCGGCAAGACCGTCGTCTTCACCCGCACCAAGCGCGCGGCGGCGAAGCTCGTCGAGGAGCTCAACGACCGCGGATTCAACGCCGCGGCCGTGCACGGCGACCTCAACCAGGAGCAGCGCGAGCGCGCGATGGCCGCGTTCAAGGCCGGCAAGAAGGACATCCTGATCGCCACCGATGTCGCCGCGCGCGGCATCGACGTCAACGACGTCACGCACGTGATCAACCACACCATCCCGGAGGAC
Organism: Microbacteriaceae bacterium; assembly: GCA_026785785.1. Taxonomy (GTDB): domain Bacteria; phylum Actinomycetota; class Actinomycetes; order Actinomycetales; family Microbacteriaceae; genus Marisediminicola. Next base: position 3,234 of record JAJAZI010000353.1, on the reverse strand, counting down.
CACGACACCTACCTGCACCGCGCCGGCCGCACCGGCCGCGCTGGCAAGACCGGCATCGCGGTGACCTTCGTCGACTGGGACGACCTGCACAAGTGGGCGCTCATCAATAAGGCCCTCGACTTCGGCCAGCCGGAGCCGACTGAGACCTACTCGTCGTCGCCGCACCTCTTCTCCGACCTCAACATCCCCACGGATGTGCGCGGCCGCCTCGCCCACGCCGGCCCGCCGCGTGCGCGGGAACCGCAGTCGTCCGATCGCGGTGGTGACCGCGGGGCGCGCTCCGGCGGCGACCGCGGGCGCTCGGGTTCGGGCCCCGGCGGCGACCGAGGGCGCTCGGGTTCGGTCTCCGGCGGCTCCGGTCACGGTGGTGACCGCGGCCGCTCCGGCAATTCCGGCGGCGCGGCGTTGACCGGCTCGGCGTCGACTGGCCCGGCGTCGACCGGCTCAGGATCGCGCTCCCGCGGCGGCCAGCGCACTGGCGATTCCGGAGCGGCGTCCGGCTCGGCCGGTACCGCGACGGCACCGACATCCGGGGAGCACCGAGACGGCTTACGCCCCCCGCGCAGCCGCCAGCGCACTCGCCGTCGCGATCCAGGAGCGGCTCCGCCCGTCGTGTAGCTCTCGGTCGCGCGGCTCCGCATCGCGCGGCTGATCAACGCGTGCATGCTGTTCACTCCCGCGGCTGTAATCGCACTCACGCGAGCGAACAACAGCCGCGGAACGCGTCGGCGCGGTGCCTACTCGTGCGGGCACGGGTCGTGTGCGACGCCGTCGCGGCTCAGCCGCGGTACGGCGCCGATCCGGTCGCCCGGGCGATGATGCGCTCGAGCACCTCCGGTGCCGTCGTGTTTTCGCCGAGCCGGTTGGGCTTGCCCTCGCCGTGGTAGTCGCTCGAGCCGGTCTGGGCCAGGCCGAACTTCTCGGCGAGCTCGCGCAACCGTGCCTTGCCGCTGGGCGTGTTATCGCGGTGGTCCACCTCGAGGCCGAACAGTCCGGCATCCACCAGCGAGCTCAGCTTCCCCTCCGGCATCACCTCTGCGCGACCGCGCGTGCCGGGGTGGGCGAGCACCGGCACTCCCCCGGCGGCGATGACAAGCTTCACCGCCGCGAGCGGATCCGGCGCATAGTGCGGCTCGAAATAGCCCTGGCGCGGGTGCAGGATGCTCTCGAACGCCGCACTCCGGTTGGGGACATGACCCCGCGCGACGAGCGCGTCGGCGATATGCGGCCGGCCGACGGTCGCCCCGACGCTCGTCTGGGCGAGCACGTCCAGCCAGGTCAGGTCGTAATCCGCGCCGATCCGATCCACGATGTTTTCGGCGCGCTTGAGCCGCGCGTCCCTGATCCGCGCGGTTTCGGCGATGAGGCCCGCGTCGAGCGGATCGAACAGGTAGGCCAGCAGGTGAACGCTCTTCCAGCCGAAGAAGGTACTGAGCTCCATGCCCGGGATGATCGTGAGCCCAGTTCCGGATGCCGCCGCCATCGCTTCGGTCCAGCCGGCGGTCGAATCGTGGTCGGTGATCGCGATCGCATCGAGTCCAGCGGCGACCGCCGCGCGCACCAGTTGGGCCGGCGTTTCCGTGCCGTCGGACACGCTGCTGTGCGTGTGAAGATCAATCAGAGACGGCATGCTGCAATCGTAGGGGTCCAGCTTCCACGCCCGCCGAGTGCCCCGGTCTGGGGGCTGTCATCGCAGCGCCTGTAGGGCAGGCTGCGGCTAGGCTCATTGCAGATGATTCGAAAAATCGCCGCGGCTGTGCTGACGATCGGGCTCGCCGGCGTCCTCCTCGTCGCGGTCTGGCCCCAACTGCTCGGGCTCGAACTCGTGCCCGTGGTGGCCCACATCGTGTCGCTGCGCGCCGTGGCCGCCGTCGGCGCCCTCGCCGCCATCGTCGCCCTGCTTCTCGTCGCACTCGTGATCCCGTCGTTCCGCCGCCTCGGCGCATCCCTGTCCGTTCTGCTGCTCGCGTTCATTGCCGCGACCGGCGCCGTGCTCGCGGCCCGCGGTTTCGGGTCGGACGATGCGCGCACCGAGGCCGCCGCCGAGACCAACATCGACGCCGCCTCGGACGATCTGACCGCGCTCACGTGGAACACCCTCGGGGATGCTCCGGGCGCCCAGGAGATCGCCCGTCTCGCTCTCGAGACCGGGGCCGACATCGTCGCCCTCCCAGAGACCACGCGGGAGACCTCCATCGAGATCGCGCTCATCATGAAGGGGGAAGGGCGGCCGATGTGGGTGCACACCCTTGCCCTCGACGAGATCTCCAAGGCGCGGTCGACCTCTCTGCTCACGAGCGCCGACCTCGGCACCTACTCCCGCGACACCTCGAAGGGCTCCACCTCCGTGGTGCCGTCGGTGATCGTGACGCCCGACGACGGCACGGGGCCCACGATCGTGGCGGCACACCCCGTTGCCCCCATCGCCGGGTACTTCGACGTGTGGCGCGAGGACCTCGAGTGGGTGAAGAGGGCCTGTACGGGCGAGAACATCATCATTGCGGGCGACTTCAACTCGACCATCGACCACTACCGCCGACTCGCGAATGATCGCGACAGCACAATCGGGGATTGCGTCGACGCGGCGCAGGCGACGGGTGCCGCTGCCGTGGGAACGTGGCCGACCGATGTGCCGCCCCTGCTCGGAACTCCGATCGACCACATCATGGCAACCGACAACTGGACCGCGACCCACGTGAGAGTGATCCTCGACCGCGACGGCCTCGGCAGCGATCATCGCCCAATCGTTGCGACACTCAGCCCGACCGGCTGACCCCTCCTCTGCCCCGTTCGCCGAACCGCGCGGTACCCCTGTCGCCGGGTACCAGCGCGCGAACAGGCTCGGAGGATGAGCGATTCTCTTCCCCCGGCGCGCCCGCCCCCGGCCGATCCCCGCACCGCATCCGACACCCCGGGCGCGCTCGGCAGCGGCCGGGCGCCGGGCGTCGACTGGGTCACCCGCTTCTTCGACGGCATCCACCGGGACCGGTGATGTTCGCCTATCTAGCGGCGTGGGCGCTGCGCCCCGACCTGCAGGGCCGCATCCACGCCGAGCAGGCGCTTCGCGGGGTGTTCCAACCGGTGACCATCGCCATCATGATGCTCCTGATCGTGGCCTTCCCCCCTTCGGCGGCACGGCGCTCTGGCGGCGGCCGTGGACGATCACCAGCCTGCCCGACTGGATCTCGACCATGTTGTCGCTCATCTGGGGCATCGCCATCACGATCGGAATCG
>JAJAZI010000352.1 GCA_026785785.1 Microbacteriaceae bacterium | reverse complement strand
GGGCCAGGATGAGCGGGCGCCGCGTCAGGGCATGCTTCAGCACGAGGTCGCGGGTCGTCTCGGAGACGACGCCGACGGCATCCGCCCGGTTGAGGAGCACCTTCTGCGGCCACCACATCAGGTGGTAGGCGCGCCACATCAGCCGCAGCCACAGCGGAAGCTCCGGCGGGGGAGTGCGGTGGCGGTAGTAGATGAGGTCGTGCACCGTCAGCACGAGCGGGTAGTTGCGCCCGATCGAGCTCATCGTCTGCATCGGCGAGACGACGACGTCGGGATGCAGACGATTGAGATGCCTCGCCATCGTGACCTCGCGCACGTCGGCCGCGGCGGGAACCTTCACCCACGGCACATCCGGCAACTGCGTGAGCTGCCTCTCGTCGTTGATCAGCATCGTCACGGCGGTCAGCTTGGCGAGCGCGGTGACGACCCCGACCGAGTAGCGGCTCACGCCGTCGTGGGTTGTCCAGCGTACATATCTGCAATCGAAAAAGACGTTCATGCGAGATGAAGCGTATCTGGCGTTCTTGAGAAACCCCGCAGCGGTGTGCGCTCCGCCCGTGGGCGCGTCCCATTTCGCGGGGCTAGCGTGGGGCCATGCCCTCATCCTCTCGCGCCAGCGTCGTTTTGTCGATGAATTCTCATTCAAGGCGTGTCGCCGGAGCGGCCGCGATCGACGTCGTTCTTGTGCTCGCCTTCGTGCTGATCGGGCGGAGCAGCCACGCCGAGGGAATCACCCCGGCCGGAGTGCTCGGCACCGCCTGGCCCTTCCTCGTCGGTCTCGCGGTCGGCTGGGCGCTCGCCCGCGCCTGGCGCCGGCCTTTCGCCGCCGCGCCGGGCCTGACCATCTGGGCCGCCACGGTCGCCCTCGGCCTGCTCCTGCGGGCGGTCACGGGCGAGGGGGTTCAGCCGGGCTTCGTCGTCGTCACCGCCCTCGTGCTCGCGGCATTCCTGCTCGGCTGGCGCGGTGCCGTCAGCTGGCGGTCTTCGCGACGTCGGCGGTAAACGACCGCACCCGCTCGAGCAGCCCCTCGGCCCGCGCAGCGACCACGGCGGCCGGGTCGGGCTGCACCGCCGACGGCGGCGGAACGATGCGGATGATGAGCGAGCAGGCGAGATCGGCGCAGATGTAGGTGCCGATCGTGCTGCCGTCGCGGCCCGCCTGGCCGGCGAGGGGCGCGGTGTACAGCCGCACCTGGTCGGATGGCTGCGCGGTGCGGCACAGCGAGCACATCGCCGAGATTCCTGGCGACATCCGCCCGCTCGAGGCGCGCAGCACGATTCCGACGGGCCGGTCGCCTACCCAGTGCACGAGATAGCCGCGGAGCGGAGCCCGAGGGTGGCGCCAGCCGAGGTACTCCCGCTGCTCCCACATCACCTCGTGCAGGCCCGGAAGCGGCATCCGCTCGACCTCGCCGCGGGATGCGTTGACGATGCTCTCGCGGATGTCGTCTGCACTGAGCGACTTCACTGCTCTCCCCTCGACGGACTGACAGATTAAAGCCTAACCGCCGCTTCGTGAGATTCTGGAGTCTCGGCAACGAATCGGGAGCACACCATGTTCGACACCACCAAGGCCTACAGCTCTTTCTCCGTCGACGACCTCGCGACGGCACGGCGCTTCTACGGAGAGACGCTGGGGCTCGTCGTGTCCGACGACTCGACCGGGTTCCTCGAGATTCGCCTCGCCAGCGGCGCGGCAGTCTTCGCCTACGCGAAGATGAACCACACCCCCGCGTCGTTCACGATCCTGAATTTTCCGGTGGCCGACGTCGACACGGCGGTCGACGAACTCGCCGCGCTCGGAGTCGCGACCAAGATCTACTCCGACGACGAGATCCGCACCGACGCCAAGGGCATCATGCGCGGCCACGGTCCTGACATCGCCTGGTTCAAGGACCCCGCTGGCAACGTCATCGCAGTGCACAGCGTGTGACCGGGGCAGTGACCGACCCCGCGCTCGTCGCCCGGCTGCGGGGCGACGTCACGGCCGCCCGGTTCGGCGAGGAGGCGCTCGCGGCGCTGTGGGGAACGGATGCCGCGGCGGCGCTCCGCCGCGGGCAGCGCGTTCCGGCCCTCCGCGCGCTCCGCACCGCCGACCCGCTGAGCGTCCTCGCCCGATTCTTCGTGCTGGGCCTTGCCGTGCCACGGCACAAGCTCGCCGCCGCGCTGCCGTCGCTCGGCGTCGACGGGGCGATCGCGCTCGGACTGGCGGTCTCTGAGGCAGACCTTGTCGCGCCCCTAGTCGAGCTGCGCCAGCACAGCTTCGTCGACAGCCACGGTGTCGGCGCCTGGTGGATCCTCTCCGACCTCGGCGAGACCGCGACCGGGGGCCCGCTGCGCGAGGATCACGTGCTCGGAGTAGGCGGCGCCTCGTCGACCCTCAGCGCCCTGATGATCCAGCTCCCGGTCGACACCGCGCTGGACCTCGGCACCGGCTGCGGCATCCAGGCCCTGCACGCATCCCGGCACGCCCGCCGGGTCGTCGCGACCGACATCTCCGAGCGCGCACTCCACCTCGCGCGTCTCAATGCCGCGCTCAACGGCGTCACCAATATCGAGTTCCGGCTCGGCAGCATCTTCGAGCCCGTCGCGGGGGAGCGGTTCGACCACATCGTGTCCAACCCTCCGTTCGTGATCACCCCGCGCTCGGCCGACGTGCCCGCCTACGAGTATCGCGACGGCGGGATGGTCGGCGACGAGCTCGTCGAGGCGGTCATCCGCGGTGCCGCCGGGCACCTCACGGTCGGCGGAGTCGCGCAGCTCCTCGGCAACTGGGAGTACCGGGGCGACGCCGACGCGTTCGACCGCATCGCCGGCTGGCTGGACGCGCCCCGTGGCGGTGTACCGCTCGACGCCTGGATCGTCGAGCGGGAGGTGCAGGATGCCGCGCTGTACGCGGAGACCTGGATCCGCGACGGGGGCACGACGCCCGGTCGCCAGTTCGACGATCTCCTCGGTGCCTGGCTCGACGACTTCGCCACCCGCGACGTGCGCTCGGTTGGCTTCGGCTATGTGACGCTGCGCCGCCCGGCATCCGACCCCACCCTCCGCTGGCTCGAACGGCTCCCCGGCCCGCTCGGGCACAACCCGACGGGGATCGGCGCGCACCTCGCCGCCTGCCTCGCGGCGCACGACTGGCAGTCGCACCGCACCGACGACGACCTCGGCCGCGCGCGGCTCGTAGTCGCCGGCGACGTCACCGAGGAGAGGCACTATTGGCCGGGAGCGGCGGACCCCACCGTGATGACCCTGCGCCAGGGCGGCGGGTTCGGCCGCTCGGCGCCGCTCGGCACGGCGCTCGCCGCTTTCGTCGGTGCGTGCGACGGCGACCTGAGCGTCGCCGCGATCGTCGCGGCGCTCGCCGAGTTGCTCCACGCTGATGTGCGGGCGCTGCGTGCCGAACTCGACCCGCGTATTCGGGAGCTCGTCGCGACCGGGGTGCTCGCTCCGTAGCCGCATCAGTGCAGGGCGGTGACGCTC
>JAJAZI010000351.1 GCA_026785785.1 Microbacteriaceae bacterium | reverse complement strand
CTTCAACGTCGTCGGCTGACAGCCCGTCGAGATAGACCTGAGCCCGCAAATGGAGCTCATCGCCGACATCCGGAACCGTGTCAACACCCCCGGACTCGACGTGGGTGACGACGACGAGCGGCCAGGCGTCACGCACGCGCTGCTTCCACGCCGCGAGCTCGCGCGCTCCCGTGAAGGACTCCGAACTGATCGTGCGCTCGGCCTCGGCCGCCGGAACGTACAGGCGCGTGACGTACTCCTTGACCATGCGGTCCGCCGACAGCTCGGGCGACAGTGTCGCGAGCGTGTGTCGGATCGACTGCACCCAGCGCGTCGGAACGCCGTCGGTGCCGCGGTCGTAGAAACGCGGCGCGATCTGGTGCTCGATGAGGTCGTAGAGCGCCTCGGCCTCGAGCTTGTCCCGCTCGGCGGAGTCGCCGGCGGAGTCGGCGCTGGGGATCGCCCAGCCGTTCTCCTCGTCGTAGAACTCGGCCCACCAGCCGTCGAGGATCGACAGGTTCAGGGAGCCGTTGAGCGCCGCCTTCATCCCCGACGTTCCACAGGCCTCGAGCGGACGCAGCGGGTTGTTCAGCCAGACGTCGGTGCCGGGGTAGAGCAGCTGAGCCATCGCGATGTCGTAGTTCTCGAGGAACACGAGTCGTGTGCGCAGCTCGGGGGCCGAGGCGAACTGCACGAGCTTCTGGATGAGGCGCTTGCCCTCCTCGTCGGCGGGGTGGGACTTGCCGGCGATCACGATCTGCACGGGGTGGTCGGCCGAGAGCAGGATCGACCGCAGGCGTGCCTCGTCGTGAAGCATGAGGGTGAGGCGCTTGTAGGTCGGGACGCGCCGGGCGAAGCCGATCGTGAGCACGTCGGGGTCGAGCAGGTCGGAGACCCACTGCGGCGTGATCGTTCCGGGGTTCTGCCCGGCGAGGGCCGCCGTCACCCGGCGCCTGGCGTCCTCGACGAGCTGGGCGCGCATGCCGTTGCGTGCCTCCCACAGATCGAGGTCGGATACCGCCGGGTTGTTCCAGTCGCAGGCGGTCGTATCGGTCGTGCCGAGGCGGGACGCGGCGAGCGCGAGGAGCGACGGATCGGTCCAGGTCGGGGCGTGCACGCCGTTGGTGACCGACGTGATCGGCACGTCGGCGGTGTCGAATCCCGGCCACAGCTGCCCGAACATACCGCGGCTGACCTCGCCGTGGAGTTGGGAGACGCCGTTGGCCCGCTGCCCGAGCCGCAGGCCCATGACGGCCATGTTGAAGGTGCCGGGCTCGCCGCCCCCATAGTTCTCCGCACCGAGCAGAAGCACGTCGTCGACGTCGACGCCCGGCAACAGCTCGGAGGAGAAGTACTGGCCGATGAGCCCGGAGTCGAAGCGGTCGATGCCGGCGGGCACCGGGGTGTGGGTCGTGAACACCGTTCCGGCGCGCACGACCTGCAGGGCCTCATCGAACGACAGCCCGACGCCGATGAGGTCGCTGATCCGCTCGAGACCGAGGAACCCCGCGTGCCCCTCGTTGGTGTGGAACACCTCGGGGGTCGGGCTGCCTGTCAGCTCGGTGAGGAGCTTGATCGCGCGGACGCCGCCGATACCGAGCAGGAGCTCTTGCAGGAGCCGGTGCTCGCCGCCGCCGCCGTAGAGGCGGTCGGTGACCGAGCGCAGCTCGTCGTCGTTCTCGGGGATGTCGGTGTCGAGCAGAAGCAGGCGGATGCGCCCCACTGCGACCTGCCAGACCCGTGCATAGAGCGTGCGTCCGCCGGGGAGCGCGAGTGCGACCTGCCCGGCGGTGCCGTCGGGGTGCCGCAGCACGCTCAGCGGGAGCCCGTCTGGGTCGAGCACGGGATAGGACTCCTGCTGCCAGCCATCGGCCGAGATCGCCTGGGCGAAGTAACCCGCGCGGTAGAACAGTCCGACTCCGATGATGGGAACGCCGAGGTCGGAGGCGCTCTTCAGGTGGTCGCCCGCGAGGATGCCGAGGCCGCCGGAGTACTGCGGCAGCGCGGCGGCGATGCCGAACTCGGGCGAGAAATATCCGATCGCGGCAGGCGCGCCCTCGGGGAGCGACTGGTACCAGCGGGGCTCGGTCAGGTAGGAGTGAAGGTCGTGCAGGCGTTCGTTCACCTTCGCGACGAAGTTGTGGTCTGCGGCCAGTTCGTCAAGGCGGGACGGATCGATTTCGCCGAGCAGCCCGATGGGGTCGTGCGCGCTCGCCTCCCACAGGGTCGGGGAGATCTGGGCGAAGAGCTGCCTGGTCGGCTCATGCCACGACCAGCGCAGGTTCGACGCCAATTCCTCGAGCCCGGCAAGGGCCTCTGGCAACACGGTCCGGACGGTAAATCGCCTAATTGCTTTCACAAGGAGCAAGCCTAGGTCCTAGGCATTTCGGATCGGTAAAGCGTGCGAACGAATTAAAGCGAGTACGGTCGAATCGTGGCTATGGCATTCGAACCGCAGATGGGTCGCATCCCCATCACGCATCTTTCCCCCCAACAACCCGAGAACCGGTGGCCACCCAAAGCCTTCGCGGGCGAGGTCGTCCCGTTTGCGGCGACGGTCTTCAAGGAAGGGCACGACGTACTGGGCGTCGACCTGCTCCTGACCGACCCCTCCGGCATCCGCACCAAGCACCCGATGGCGTCCGGCGCACCCGGCACCGACCGCTGGCACACCCAGGCCCTGCTGGACCGGGACGGGGCGTGGGAGTACCGCATCCAGGCGTACAACGACGACTGGGCGACGTGGCTGCACAACTCGCGGATCAAGATTCCCGCCGGTATCGACGTTCCGCTCATGCTCTCGATGGGGGCCGATCTGCTCGCCCGCGCCGTCGCGGCCGACCCCGACTCCAAGGTGCTCAGGGGCGCCGGCACGCGCATCAGGAGCAAGAAGTTCACAGCCGAGCAGCGGTTCGCCGCCGCAGACGACCCCAGGGTCGCGGCCATCCTCGACGAGCAGCCGCTCGCGAGCCTCGTCACCCTGAGCGACCCGCTCACGGTGCGGGTCGAGCGCGCGCGCGCCGGCCTCGGCAGCTGGTACGAGTTCTTCCCCCGGTCGGAGGGCGCCAAGCGCAGGAAGGACGGGAGCTGGACGAGCGGCACCTTCCGCACCGCGGCACGCCGCATCCCCGCCGTCGCGGCAATGGGCTTCGACGTGATCTACCTTCCTCCCATCCACCCGATCGGTGTGGCGTTCCGCAAGGGGCCGAACAACACGATGACCCCGGCAGCGGGAGATCCCGGCTCGCCGTGGGCGATCGGGGCGAAGGAGGGTGGCCACGACGCCATCCACCCCGACCTCGGAACCGTCACCGACTTCAAGTTCTTCCTTACGACCGCGAAGAAGAACAAGGTCGAGGTCGCGATCGACCTCGCCCTGCAGTGCTCGCCCGACCACCCGTGGGTCACCGAGCACCCGGAGTGGTTCACGACGCTGCCCGACGGCACGATCGCCTACGCGGAGAACCCGCCGAAAAAGTACCAGGACATCTACCCGATCAACTTCGACAACGACCCCGTCGGGCTCCGCGAGGAGATCCTGCGGGTCGTAAAGTACTGGATCGGCGTCGGGGTGAAGATCTTCCGCGTCGACAACCCCCACACCAAGCCGCTCGCCTTCTGGGAGTGGCTGCTGCACGAGATCAACACCGAATTCCCCGAGATCGTGTTTCTCGCCGAGGCGTTCACCCGCCCGGCGATGCTGCACTCCCTCGCCCAGGTCGGATTCCAGCAGTCATACACGTACTTCACGTGGCGCAACACGAAGTCGGAGCTCGAGGAGTTCTTCACGAGCATCTCGAAACTGCACGCCGACTTCCTGCGCCCGAACCTGTTCGTGAACACGCCGGACATCCTCACCGAGTACCTGCAGTTCGGCGGGCCGGCGGCTTTCAAGATCAGGGCGGCCCTCGCGGCGACAGCAGCACCCACCTGGGGCGTCTACGCCGGCTACGAGCTCTTCGAGAACGTGGCGAGGACGGGGTCCGAGGAGAACATCGACAACGAGAAGTACGAGTATAAGCAGCGCGACTTCGCCACGGCGGAGGCGCACGGCCGCTCGCTCGCACCGTTCCTGACCCGGCTCAATCGGATCAGGGCCGAGCATCCGGCACTTCGCCAGCTGCGCAACCTCGACATCCACTGGAGCGACGACGAGTCGATCCTCGTCTACAGCAAGTTCATCGCCGGCCGCTTCACCGCGGACGGGCGCAGCGACGCCATCCTCGTGATCGCGAACATCGACCCCCACTCCGTGCGCGAGGCGACGGTGCACCTGGACCCGACGAGATTCGGCATCGACCCGGCGACCCCGTTCGAGGTCACCGACCTGCTCACCGACCACAAGTTCACCTGGGGCCTCAACAACTACGTGCGCCTCGACGCCTTTACCGAACCCGTGCACATCCTGCGCGTCGAATTCCCGAAAGGCAGCTAAATGGCCGACCTCACCGTCCACAACACCACTCCGAACCTGCCCGACCTGCATCCGGGGCTCATCGCCTCGATCGCGACGGGCAGCCACCCCCGCCCGCACGACACTCTCGGGCAGCACGCCTTCGAGGGCGGCTTCGTCGTGCGCGCCGTGCGCCCGCTCGCGGAGACCGTCACGGCGATCCGCAAGGACGGCGGCCGAGTCGAGCTGGCCCACGTCGCCGATGGCCTCTGGCAGGCGTTCCTGCCGGGAGCCGGCCAGGCTTACGAGCTCGAGACGACCTACGGCGGCGCCCCGCCCTGGACCACCGACGACCCGTACCGCTTCGTGCCCTCCGTCGGCGAGATCGACCTGTACCTGTTCGCCGAGGGACGCCATGAGCAGATGTGGAGCGTCTTCGGCTCCCACTTCCGCCCGCACGAGGGCGTCGTCGGAACCGCGTTCAGCGTGTGGGCCCCGCACGCCAAGGCCGCCCGCGTGGTCGGCGACTTCAACAGCTGGAACGGCGTGCTGCACTCGATGCGCCGCCTCGACGACAACGGCATCTGGGAGCTCTTCCTCCCGGGCATCGAGCCGGGGACGACCTACAAGTTCGAGCTGCTCACCCAAGCCGACGAGTGGGTCACCCGCGCCGACCCGATGGCCCGCTATACCGAGGTCTCCCCCGCGACCGGCTCGAAGGTCGGCAAGACCCTCTACGAGTGGACGGATGCCACGTGGCTCGACAAGCGGGCCGCGCGCGACCCGCACAACTCGCCCATGAGCGTCTACGAGCTCCACGTCGGATCGTGGCGTCCGGGTCTGGGCTACCGGGAGCTCGCGGACGAGCTCGTCGATTACATCCTCGAGACCGGCTTCACCCACGTCGAGTTCATGCCGCTCGCGGAGCATCCGTTCGGCGGCTCGTGGGGCTATCAGGTCACGGGCTACTTCGCCCCGACGAGCCGCTTCGGCCACCCCGACGACCTGCGCTACCTGATCGACCGCCTGCACGGAGCCGGCATCGGCGTGATCATGGACTGGGTGCCCGGGCACTTCCCCAAGGACGAGTGGGCACTCGCCGAGTTCGACGGCCAGCCCCTCTACGAGCATTCCGACCCCCGCCGCGGCGAGCAGCTGGACTGGGGAACGTTGATCTTCAACTTCGGCGACTCTCAGGTGCGCAACTTCCTCGTCGCGAACGCGCTGTACTGGCTCGAGGAGTTCCACATCGACGGCCTGCGGGTCGACGCCGTCGCATCCATCCTCTACCTGGACTACTCCCGCGAGGACGGCCAGTGGGAGCCCAACATCCACGGCGGCAACCAGAATCTCGAGGCGATCAGCTTCCTGCAGGAGGTCAACGCGACCGCCTACAAGCGCAGCCCCGGCGTGATCATGATCGCCGAGGAATCCACGGCGTTCCCGGGCGTGAGCCGGCCCACGGCGGGCGGTGGGCTCGGGTTCGGGCTCAAGTGGAACATGGGCTGGATGCACGACTCGCTGTCCTACATGCAGACCGACCCGATGTACCGCGCGCACCACCACGGCGAGATCACCTTCAGCATGGTGTACCAGTACACCGAGAACTTCCTGCTGCCGCTCAGCCACGACGAGGTCGTGCACGGCAAGGGATCGCTGCTCCACAAGATGCCGGGCGACCAGTGGCAGAAGCTGGCCAACCTGCGCGCCTACCTGTCCTTCATGTGGTCGCACCCCGGCAAGCAGCTGCTGTTCATGGGCCAGGAGTTCGGGCAGCCGTCCGAATGGTCGGAGCAGCGCGGCCTGGACTGGTGGATCCTCGACCAGCCCGTGCACCGCGGACTGCTCAACCTCGTCGGGCGGCTCAACCGTGTCTACCGCGAGGAGGGCGCACTCTGGGAGCAGGACAACGACCCGGCCGGCTTCGAGTGGATCGACGGCGGCGCGGCGGAGCAGAACGTCGTGTCGTTCCTGCGCTGGGCGAAGGACGGCCAGCCGATCGCCGTGATCATGAACTTCTCCGGCAACCCGATCGGGCAGTACCGCGTCGGGCTTCCGTTCGCGGGTGTGTGGGACGAGCTCATCAACACGGATGCCGTCGAGTACGGCGGCTCGGGAGTCGGCAACTACGGCGCCGTGACCGCCATCAACGAGCAGTGGGGCGGGCGTTCGGCATCCGTGGAGCTCACCCTCCCGCCGCTCGCCGGGCTCTGGCTCAAGCTGCGGAAGTAGTTCGCGGGTTCTCTGCACCCCCGCGAGTCGCCCACGAATGTCCCTTGGGAGCGCCCAGAGGCAACATATGTGGGCGGTTCGTGGACGGCGTAGTTAGTCAAGAAGCCCGGCGGGCACCACTGTCACAGCGCCGGCGGGCGCGCGTCCTAGTACAGCAGCGCGGTGAGGCGGCGACGTCCGGCGCTGACGCGGGGGTCCTCGGCTCCGGCCACCTCGAAATACTCGAGCATTCGGGTGCGCACAGCATTCTTGCCGTCGACGTCCAACGACGGGAACAGCGTCAGGAGGCGGTCGAAGGCATCCTCGAGGTGCCCACCCGAGACATCCAGGTCAGCGACGGCCAACTGGGCGTCGACGTCGGACGGCACCGCGGCCGCCGCATCGCGGATGGCCCCGGCCGACAGACCGGCGAGCCGGTGCAGCAGGGACACCTGGGCGAGGCCGGCCACGGCGAGCTGGTCCCTCGGGTCCTGGATGATCGCGGTGCGGTACGCGGTCATCGCGGCGGGGTAGTCCCCCGCCTCGATCGCGTCGTACCCGGCCTGGTGCAGTGGCGGGAGCGGCTCCTCGACCGGTTCGGCGGCCTCGGCGGGCGCAACGGGAACGGTGCCGGTCACCCCGTTCTGGGCGGCGAGGACGAGCAGCTGCTCGAACACCTGCCGCGCCTCGGCCTCGGGCAGCTCGCCCTCGAACAGGGCGAGCGGGCGACCGGCGACCACAGCAGCGACGGTCGGGGCAACCTGAGCCTGGAACGCCTGCTGCAGTTGCGGGTTCGTACTCGCGTCGACGCGCGCGAGCAGGAGCTTGCCGCCAAACTCGGTGATGAGCTTCGTGAGCGACACGGTCGGCACTCCGCCGTGCAGCTCGACGACAACCGGCACAGTGTTCGACAGCTCGAGGATCCCGGTGAAGCTCGCGTCGGTCGCGTCGACCACGAGCGAGTGCCCCCCGGTGCCCGGGGCGGGTGCCGGTGCGCCCGGCGGGGCGGGCGGCCGCACGAGCGACGACAGGTCGACCGCTCCTCGGAGGCTTGCCACGGAGGGGGGAAGGTTGTTGGTCATTCGATCTCCTTGGCGCTGACGAGAACCTGGCTGAAGCCGAGCAGGACGATTTTCTCATCGCTGCCGATCGGCGGGATGTAGAAGAGCAGCTGGTCGCCGTAGGTGGCGGCGACGCCCTTCTTCGTGCCGGAGAGCCCGGAGAGCGTCTTGGTAGCGCCCTCGGGATTGATCGTGGCGCCCGCCTCGACGGGGGTCACCGTCTCGGTCTCCTCGATGTAGATGCTGACGAGGGCGCCCGACTCGTTCGAGGCAAGCGCGATCGTCTCGGCGTCACCGGGGGCGAGCCCGAATTCGATCTTGGCCTTGTCGTCGAGGGCCTCCGAGCGCGCTTTTCGCGCGTCAACGCCAACGCTCGGAATGAGTCCGTCGCGTTCGATGTCGAAGAGGTCGTACGACGCGCTCTCCGCACCGGCGGTGAGCACATCGACATAGGCGGCAGCGAGTTCACCGGGAGCCATCGAGAGCAGCTTCGTGTCGGGCGACAGCCGCGGCGCGCCCACCGTCTGCGGAGCGAGGGGCGGCAGCACCGCCTCGGGCTCGAGCGCGACCGAGTAGTAGACCTTGTACTGCTCGCGCGGCGAGGTCTGGAGCAGCATGAGGGCGACCGGGGCTGCAGGCTCAACGGGCTCTGCTCCCTCAGCGGCGTCCTCCACGACGGGTTCGATGACCGCGAAGATCGCACGCGGCCACGTGGTGTCCTTGTCCTTGGGCAGCGACTGAGGCAGGGCGACCGCGAGCCGCCCCGTCGGGATCGGCGCGAGCGCAGGGAAGGCGCTGTCCTTGGCCCGGGTCTCGTAGTTGCCGGTGCGCAGCTTGAGCGCTGGGCCGTCGAATCGCGCCGAGAGCGCCGCTGTGTCGAGGCTTGCGTCGGCTGCGGCGGCGACCTCCGCAACCTCGGACACGATCGACTGCACCTGCCGCACGGTCGCAGCGGGCGGCTGGCGCTCTTCGACCACGGTCTCGGCGTCGGCGGATGCGCTGGGCGACGGCACGAGCGGGATCGCGTCGCGGCCGGCGAGGTCGGGCCACAGGTCGGAGGAACAGCCGGAGAGCACGAGCGAGCCGATGAGCAAGGCGGGCACGGCGATCATCCGACTCGTCGACCGGCGTCCCCGCCTTGTCGTTACGGCCTTGGGCTTGTTCACTCGGTAACTCTTCTGCCGCGGCAGCTTGGGCATGCGCTGCGTCTTGGGCGGCTTGATGCTCTTGCGCCGCGGCCCGCGCGTGCGGCGTTGGTTGTGGATGCCCCAAGCCAGGAAGATGAGGGAGAGGAGAAGCATGAGAGCGCCACCAGCCATAAGCGGACCGGCCCACGGGGTGCGGTTGTCGAGCGGCCACGTGATCGCGACAGTTGCCGGTGCGGTCTGGGTTCCGTCTGAGACGACGAGGATGGAGAACTCCTCGTCGAGCCGGAGTCTCATGTCGAGCTTGTCCTCGGCGTTGTACTCGGCGAGCCAGAGGTCGGATCCCGCCGGCGGCGGGACCGTCTGCTCGGACCCGCTCTTGGTCACGCTCACGAGGGTCTGGCTCTCGGCGTCGAACCCGATGCTGTTGTAGCTCGCGTCGCCGACCCAAGCGAGGATGTCCTCGGTGCGGGCATAGGCCGCGAAGATGGTCTCGGCCCCACTGATCTGAACGTCCTGGCGGCCGTCAAGCGCGTTGAGGGTCTCGCCACCGATGACGGTAACGGGGGCCTCGCTGTCTGATTCACTGGTCGCGGTCAGCGCTGACGGGCCGTTGAGAACCGTCGTCTGGGCTATTCCGTAGCCGCCGAGACCGGCGCCGATCAGGAAGGCCACTATGGCTAGGGCAAAGCGCACGAACTTACTCCTTTCGTGTTGCCACGCCGATCAAGAATGGCCGCACCCGATCGCGTTCGCAGGGCGACCACTCGCGAAATTAAACGAGTTTGGGGTGTGCCGGGCTCGAGTTGGGCCCGAAAGTGGCAACATACAAAGACAGTCAAGCCTAGCCGATCAGTTCGAGAGCTCCCAATTGTTCGCTGGTGGGGAAATGTCGGGCGGATTCCGACAGCGGCTCAGGGTGCGCCGGGGCCAGTCGTCGCTAAACTCATGTCAGTTCGGCTGAGCCTCCAGCGCCAGCCGACCACGAGGAGACATTGATGGGCAGTGACGACGACGACTTCAGCGCAGCCATGCGCGGCTATAACCGCGAGGAGGTCGACAAGGCGGTCCAAGACCTGCGGCGCGAGCTGATCAAGGCCAACTCCGACAAGGTCGAATCGGCGCGAGAGATCAAACGCCTCGCGGCAACCGTGCGCGATCTCGAGTCGGAGATCGAGGAGACTGGCAGCCCGAGTTACAGCGGCCTCGGCACGAAGCTCGAGAACATGCTGCGGGTCGCCGAAGAGCAGTCCACGAGACTCATCAGCCAGGCCGACATCGACGCCGAGCGCCTGCGCAGCAGCGTGCAGCTCGAGGTGAACCGGATGCGCGTCAACGCGATGGAGACCGCGGAGGGCTTCGTCGCCGACGCGGACGAGAAGGCCACCGCGCTGACCGGGTCGGCGACCGCCGAAGCCGCCGAGATCCTCGAGAGCGCCGAGGCGAGGGCGGATGCCGTCACCCAGGAGGCTCTCCTCGAAGCCGCCGCGATTCGCGGTGCCGTTGCGACGGAATCCGCCGAGATACGCGGCACGACCCGGCGCGAGGCAGCCGCCGTGCGCGCCGAGGCAGACCGCGAGTCCGCCGAGGTTCGCGCAGCAGCCCAGCGGGAGATCAGCGAAGCACGGGAACGGGCATCCCAGCTCGCTCGCGACACCGAGCGTGGCCGTGCCGACTTCGACAGCATCAGCGAGAAGCAGCGCAGTGACCTCGAGCGCGAGGTGGAGCAGCAGCGCACGGATCTCGACCGCCATGTCGAGAAGGTCACGGCCGAGCTCGCGACGACCGTCGAGAAGACGACTGGCGACCTGCAACGTGAGGTTGCGGCCGCCCACGCCTCCCTCGAGCAGGAACTCGCGCAGGGCCGCTCGGCCCTCGAGGTGGAGACCATGTCCCGCCGCTCCGCCTTGGAGCGCGAAGAGGAGTTCGTGCGTGCGGCCCTCGCGCGTGACACCGATGCCGCCTGGGCGACCCTCAACTCGTCCACGGCCGACACCGTGGCCGCCCTCGCCCGTGAAACCGAGGACACCCGCGCGACCCTCGCCGCCGAAGCCGACGCAGTGCATTCCGCCGTGGCGACCGAGACGACGGACACCCGGGAGATGCTCGCGCGAGAGACCGCTGCGGCGCACGCAGAGCTCGAGCGGGAGGCATCCGATACCCGCAGCGCCCTCGCCCGCGAGACCGACACCGCCTACGCCGACCTGGAGAAGGAGGCCGCCGACACCCGCAGCGTGCTCACCCGCGAGGTGGCGGATGAGCGCGCGGCTCTCAAGAAGGAGATCGAGGAGCAGAGGGCTGCCCTGGAGCGGGAGATTTCGGAGGCGCGCGCCCTTCTCGATGCCGACACTACGGCCGCCTACGCGGCCCTCGCGGAGGAGACCACCGCCACCACGGCGACTCGTGACCGGACGACCAAGAAGGCGACCGCGGACCTCGCCCTCGAACTGGAGACTGCGCGGGTAAGCCTCGACGAGGAGATCACGACCGCCCGATCGAGCCTCGCGCACGACATCGAGCAGCAGCGCACCGATCTGGACCGTGACATCGCGCAGCAGCGGGCCGACCTCACGCGCGAGGCCGAAGAGACCCGGGCGCAGCTCGCATTCGAACTCGACGAGACGCGAACGACGATCGCCCGCGACGCCGAGCAGGGCCGCACCGACCTCGAAGTCGAGATCACGGCCCGGCGGGGAGAGGCCGAGAAGGCCGCACTCGCCGCGCACCAGGAGGCGGTCGCGCAGACCCAGAAGTATCTCGACGACGCGGCCCGCCAACTCGCCGAGGCGACCAAACGCGCCGACGAGCGCCAGAAGCACGCGGACGAGGTCGAGGTGGCCGCGCGGGCCGAGGCGAAGGCGCTGCTGGAGTCCACCCAGACGACGGCGGCGGAGCTCGTGTCCGAGGCGAGAGCGAAAGCCAAGGCCTCGGTCGACGAGGCGGACAAGAGGACCGCCGGGCTCGTGTCTGACGCTGCGGAGCGCCTGGCCAAGATTAGGATTGAGCGCGAAGCGGTCGCTGGGTACTTCCAGGGGCTCCGCGGCGTCCTGACAGAGGCGGAGAAAGCATCGGCCGAATAACACAGCGACAGTGAGGTAGACGGCCCGTGAAGATCCAGAACGGTTTCCGGTTCGGCCTGTTCGGTGGGCTCGGAGTTCTCATCGCCCTGCTGATCGGCAGCGCTGCCATCTCCCTCGCGACGATCCTCACCTACATCGGTGCGGCGCTGTTCCTTGCGCTCGGCCTCGACCCGATCGTCACCTGGCTCGAGAGGAAGGGGGTGAAGCGTCCGCTCGCGATCCTTACCGTGCTTCTCGGAGTGCTCGGCGTTGTTGCGGGCCTCGTGCTCGCGATCATCCCGGTCATCGCCGAGCAGGTGCAGACCCTCGTCACGCAGATCCCGAGGGTGATCCAGAGCTTCGCCGACGGCAGCCTGAACCAGGCGATCAAGGATGCCCTCCCCTGGGTCGCGGTCGACGATCTCCTCGCCCAGGTCACCGGCACCATCTCGGACCCGACCTTCCTCAGCAACCTCGGTGGCGGCGTGCTCAAGGCGGGTCTCGGGCTTGCAACCGGGGTCTTCGGTGCCCTGATCATCATCATCCTCATGCTCTACTTCACGGCGTCCCTCGGGAGCCTCAAGCGCGGCATCTATCAGCTCGTCCCCGCCTCGGAGCGGGTCGGGTTCATCGACATCTCCGAGCAGATCAGCCAGTCCGTTGGGCGTTACGTCGTCGGTCAACTCACCCTGGCCCTCATCAACGGCGTGCTCTCGTTCGTGGTGCTGACCTTCGTAATTCGCGCCGAGTACTCCGCCCTGCTCGCCTTCATCGCCTTTCTCGGCTCGCTCATCCCGCTCGTGGGAACCATCTCGGCATCCATCGTCATCACCCTCGCCGTGCTGTTGTTCGACGGCACGCCGACCGTGTTCTGGGTCGCCGGCTATTACGTGGTCTACATGCAGGTCGAGGCCTACCTGATAACGCCGCGAATCATGACGCGCGCGGTGCAGGTTCCGGGCGTCGTCGTCGTCATCGCCGCACTGGCCGGAGGCACCCTGCTCGGCCTGCTCGGCGCGCTCGTCGCGATCCCCGTTGCGGCGTCGATCCTGTTGATCATCAAGCAGGTCGTCGTGCCGCGCCAGAACGCGGTCTAGTCGCACGCCGCTCTCCGCTCGCCTCAGGGGTCTGATCGATCCGATTCGGGGCGCGTCGGCGCGGCTGCGGCCCGCTCAGTTCCACTGCTCCGGGAGGGGAAGCGCGCCGGGGTTCAGGCGGGCCACGATCTCGGTGAGAACGCGCCGAGTCTGCGCCTCGCCCACCCAGAGGTGTTTGCCTCCCTCGACCGCGACGAGTTCGGCCTCGGGAACGCTCGCGAACCTCTGCGCCGCCTCCGCTGGGCGCAGGTAGTCGTCGAGCTCGGGCACGACGACGATCATCCGCCGACCGCTCCCGGCCCAGGCCGCGAGCTCCTCGTCCGTCGTGCGGTGGAGCGGGGGTGAGAGCAGAATGACCCCCTCCACGTCGTGCTCGAGGCCGTGTTTCAGCGCGACTTCCGTGCCGAACGACCAGCCAAGCAGCCACGGCCGGGGCAGCCAGCGCTCGGCCGTGAACCTCATCGCGGCGTCGAGGTCGTGGCGCTCGTCCTCGCCGTGCCCGAAGGCGCCGTCCGATGTGCCACGCGGCGATGTGACGCCGCGGAAGTTGAACCGCAGAACGGCGAGGGCGGCGAGGGCGGGGAGGCGGGCGGCCGCCTTCCTGATGATGTGCGAATCCATGAACCCGCCCGCGGTCGGGAGCGGGTGCAGGGCGACGATGGTCGCAATCGGCTCGGCCGAGAGCGGGAGGGACAGCTCCCCCACCAGGGTCAGCCCATCCTCGGTGATCAGCTCCACGTTTTCCCGCGTGGCCGGAAGTTCGATGCCGCCCTTGATCTGCATACGTCCCTACTTGATCTTCCAACAGTGGCTATGCCAGTGCCGTCGAGCGGCGACATCGTCAGCCTCACCCATGAGACCGTCAGCGCGCCAGGCTACGACGTGGGCGACGCCGGGAGCGATCCCCAGGCCGCAGCCCGGACAGACGTATGGTTTCAGCGCTGACGACGCCGCGATGGACTGCACGTTCCATAGGCCGTCGCGCTTCGCCTGAGGGAGCAGTCCTCCGGAGAGTGACCTGGAGAGGTCCGGGCGTCCGCCGTCGCCTTCGCCTCTGGACCGACGCGGTCGGTTGCTACGCGGCAGGGGTCCAATCCGGGGCGGGAACGCGAGGGGCGTGACTGACGCCGGGTCAGTACCAGCCCTTGATCTGGCTCGCGCCCCACGCTCCGCACGGGGTGGCATAGCGGGAGGTGATGTAGCCGAGGCCCCAGGTGATCTGGGTGGCCGGGTTCGTCGCCCAGTCCGCGCCAGCCGTCGCCATCTTCGAGCCCGGGAGGGACTG
>JAJAZI010000350.1 GCA_026785785.1 Microbacteriaceae bacterium | reverse complement strand
CCGCCGTCGAGATCGTCGTGATGGAGCTCGACCCCGAGCGGGCCGCGCGCTCGACGGTTTTGGCCAGGCCGGGCGTCGCGTTCCGGCTCGGCGGGTTCGAGGTTCCGCTTGGCGGGTTCCAAGTGCCGCTTGGCGGGTTCGAGGTGCCGCTTGGCGGCCGCTCGGCGGTCGCATGGCGAACGTCATCCGCGCCTTCAACGTGGTGCGCCAGTGCGACCAGTTCGGGGGTTCTCGAGCAGTCGCGGCAGCTGACCGCGCGGCTCCCACCGGGCGGCGTGACCGTCGAGGGCACCCGCAGCGAGGTCGACCGGGTCACCAGCGGAGCGGCGTGCCCGTCGAGGGCACCCGCAGCGAGGTCGACCGGAACGCCAGCGGGGCAGATGTCGGGGCATCCGGTCCGGCGAGCCTCACGATCAGTCTCCGGCTCACCGGGCTCGAGACGACCTCGATTGTCGCGGAACCGCTGCGGAAGCCGCTGATCCACCGCAACGTACCGGGCGAGTGGATCCGCGGCTTCCTGCAAGGCCTCGACCGCCACTGGCAGTTCAACGCGGCGCTGGCGAGCTTCTCGCCGAGCCAGCGCTGGCTGGGCACCGTGCGCGGACTTGCTTCGGACGGCTGGCCGGTGCTTGGCGGGCGGGCCCGCTGGAGGCCCGGGAAGCTGACCGTGCCGTGGTTGGCGGTCGAGCCGTTCGGCTTCGACTGGCACGCGCGTTAGCTGCGCGCGAACCGAACGGTAACGGCGCGCTCACGCAGGTATTGCAACACGGCGGTCACCGCCCGCCCGCCCGCGCCGAGGCGGCGCACTTTGCCACCGCGGGTGCGCCGCAGAAAGCAGCCCTTCGCGGGTACCGCGCGCGAGCGCGGGCGGCACACCACGCGCGCGCGGGCGCAGCACCCGCGAATCGCAATGACGATCGCATACAAGACCTGTCGCGCGTGGCGCGTGTGTCGCCCGCTCACGCGGGGTCACGCACTCTCACCGGGACCGCCCGCGTGCGGGCGCCGACCTCCCACGCGGGTCCTACGCGCAGTCGTGGGTACCGCGCGCACGCGGGGTCGCGCACTCTTACCGGGACCGCCCGCGTGCGGGCGCAGCACCCGCGAATCCCAATGACGGGGCATGCAACATCTAACGCGCGCGTGGCGCGCGCGAGCGCGGGCGGCACACCACGCGCGCGCGAGCGCAGCACCCGCGAATCGCAATCACGGGGGCATGCAACATCTGAAACGCGGGTACCGCGCACACAAGCGGGTAATGCGCGCACACGCCGACACTGCGCACACACTCGGGGCAGGTGGCGGGACCCCGCCACGTAAGCCGCAACCGCGACCACGCGTCGCGGCCGGGCGCCCTCAGGGCTCGGGGAGTGGCTTCCTCGCGTCGCTTGCGTTCATGCCGGTCGCTGTGAGCAAATCGACGATGAGCGGGCGGATGAGCAGCACGAGCACCGACTCGGTCAGCTCGGACCCGGGAAGCACGGCCTCCGGTGACAATCGCCGGGCCACCTCGGTGAGATGCTCGCGCGCCTGGGCCCGATCGGTCCGCAACGAGCGGATGCCCGCCCGAACGTCGGTGATGAGCGTCGCGAGCTCGGGCCTCTCCCGGCCGTCGCGCACGAGGAAGTCGGCTCGGCGAGTGATGATCCGCAGGTGCCTCGAGGCGAGGTCGAGGCAGCCCAGCAGCCGCCACTGGGCGCGCAGCTCAGGCAGGTGCCGACGCAGGAACGGCGAGATCTTCGCGATGCCGATCGCCGAATCGAGCGAGGTCGTCCATTCGTCGATGATCTGCTGGGTGCGCCGCAGCCGGGTGAGCGCGAGGTCGGCAGCCGGCTCGTCGGCGGTCTCGAGGGCTACGACGAGGGTGCCGAGCGCCTCATCGAGCGTCGCAAAGAGCTTCTTGGCGTCGCGCTCGGCCGCACGCCGGGGGTCGCGCGGGATGAGCGCGGTCACGAGCAGCGCCACGACGCCGGCGACAACGCCGTCGATGCTGCGGACGAAAACGCCGCCCTCCGGTGGCGGGAGCACCATCACGAGCATCGACTGCACCCCGGCAGCCACAGAGAACGCCGCGCTCGGCGAGATGAACCTCGCCACGAGCAGCGTCATCACGAGTACAAGGGCGAGTTGCCACGTGCCCGAACCGACGAGCAACAGCATGAGCTCGCTCAGGCTTATGCCGATGAGGATTCCAACGACGATGTCGAGAACCCGCCGAGGGCTCGCATCACGGGCGAACCCGAGGGCGGTTATTGTGACGGTGACCGCGACGATCGGGTAGTCGTGCCCGAGCAGGAAATGGGCGATCAGATACGACGCGGTGGCGGCGATCATGATCTGCACCGCCGCGGGGATCGAGTTGCGAACCCGGCGCAATCGCTGGGTCAGCTCGATGCGGCGCCGCAGGGACCGCTCAAGCCGTCGCATCGCGCCGTCCACCGAGCGGGAGGCCGCCATGTCAGCGGCGCACGGCACCGAGCCGCGGGATCCGCGGAATGCCGGCCGTCGCCCCGGCATCCGGGGGCACGATGATCTCTTGTGCTGCCGCGACCCTCGTGTCGCCCGTGGCGACAGTAAGGGTGCTGGCCGGGTCGGCGGAGCGCTTGAGCACGGCGAGCGCGATCGGCCCGAGCTCGAAGTGGATTGCCGAGGAGGTGACCTTGCCGACGGGCTTGTCGCCGAGCAGGACCTCGTCGCCGGGCTGCGGCAGCACGGCATCCGATCCGTCGAGGTGCAGCATCACGAGGCGGCGAGGCGGATGCCCGAGGTTGTGCACCTTGGCGACCGTCTCCTGGCCGCGGTAGCAACCCTTCGTGAGGTGCACCGCGGAGCGCAGCCAGTCGAGCTCGTGCGGGATGCTCCGCTCGTCGACCTCGGTCGCCAGGCGCGGTCGCCAGGCGGCGATGCGCAGCGCTTCCGCCGCGAGAATCCCCGCCGCGGGCCGCGTCGCCGCGATCTCGGCGAGGGCGGTGCGGGGGACGATGGTCTGGGTCCAGTGCCAGTCGGCGGCCGGATGCCCGTCGGCCGCGGCGTACTGGTGCCCACCGGGCGCAACCGATGTCCACGGGTCGCGCCAGACGAGCGGCACGCCCGCGGGGGCGGCGGCCGGCAGGCCCGCGTCGCCGACGGCGCCGATGACGGCGAACTCCGCGGAGCGGTCGGCAGGCTCGACCCTGAGCATGAAGCGCATCCTGGTAAGCCAGTCGAGCAGGCCGGGAGCCTCGGACGCCTCGAGCAGCATCCACAGGGTCTCGCCGTCGTCGAGCAGCCCGACCGCATACTCGAGATGTCCGTGCTGATCGAGCAGCAGCGT
>JAJAZI010000349.1 GCA_026785785.1 Microbacteriaceae bacterium | reverse complement strand
GGGTTTGGTAAGGTAAACAAGCTGTTTCAGCGATCCTCGATAGCTCAATTGGCAGAGCAGCCGACTGTTAATCGGCAGGTTCTTGGTTCGAGTCCAAGTCGAGGAGCTCGTCGCCCGTGGGGGCTCCACCCCTCCGGGCGACGTTTTCGTTAACGCCCCTGCTGCGCGTACTCGGCGGGCAGTACGCAACCTATTCCGGTCAGCGGATGCCGTCGCTGGCGCGCTTCGGTGCGATCGGCCTGACCCGGCAGCCGCTGCGCAGTGCGGCGAAATCACCCTGGGCATTCTCATGATGATGGGCGGCGACGGATTGTGGGCCACCGCCCGGATCGCCTACGAGACCGGCCTCGTCACCGCCGGCCGGCGCGACCAGGCGGCGGGCTGAACCGCTGCGCGTCGAGCACCGGCCTTGGAGCCCCCGGTGCACGCGGAGCGGTTCGCGATAGGGTCATTCACGCCCGGCGCAGCGCGGGGCCCGGAGGGATGCACCGTGAACGACTGGCTGGCTGGCAATGTCGGCCTTGTCGCGGCGCTCGCTGCGCTGTTCCTGTTGGCGGCGCTGGGCCTGCTCCTCCTGCTGCTGCGCTCGGTACGCAATGGCAGGCTGCTGTCGGGCGAACTCGACGCCGCCGACCGGGAGATCGCGAAGCTCGATGCCGCCGTCGCCGAGCGCGGAGCGCGACTGCGCATTGTGCGCGAGCTGCACGAGGTCGCCGTGAACTCTATCTCAACGATCCTGCGGCAGGCGCAGGGCGCACGCTACGTCGTGGAGACCGACCCGGGTGCCGCATCGAGGTCTGCCGGCCAGATTGCCGACCTCGCGACGGGGGCCCTCACCGACCTGCGCCGCATCGTCAGGATCGCCGGAGAGGGCGAGACAGCCACCGTCGTGCGGCCGAGCATCACGGCCACCGCGGACCTCATTTCCACGATGACCGACGCCGGCCTCAGCATCGGATTCACCGAATCGGGTGACCGATTCACGCTGCAACAGGGCGCGGAGGTTGCGATCTACCGGATCCTCGAGGAGGCCCTCGCGAATGCGCTCACCTACGGCGGCCCCGGGACGGATGTCCGCGTGTCGTTCACCTGGACAGCGGAGGGCCTGCAGCTGCTCGTCGACGACGACGGTGTGCAGGCGGCGGCGCGCCGGGATGGCCTCGACCCGGGCGGACTAGCGCAGAAGCGCAGCTACACCTTTCAGGACGACCTCAACGCGCTCACCCAGGTCGTCGACGGGGAGGGTCTCACCGAGATGCGCCAGCGCACCGCCGCCTACAGCGGCGTCTTCAACGCCCACTCCGTGCCGGGGGTCGGATTCTCCGTCTCGGCGATCTTCCCCGCGCTGCGCTACGACAATGGCATACACGGCGTCAACCTCGCCCGCTGACCGGAGCGGTCGGGCTACGCGTCGAGGTCGTCTATGCCCGGCATCCAGCTCTCTCCCGGCACACCCCAGCCGGCCCGGCGGATCGCCTTTGCGACAGGCTTCGCCCAGATCGGCTCGAGCCGGTCTACGTAGAGGATGCCGTCGAGGTGGTCCCACTCGTGCTGGAAGATACGGGCGAGCCAGCCAGTGGCGCGGATCTCGAACGGTGTCTGGTCGAGATCGACGGCACGCAGGATCGCGAGTTCCGACCGGCGGAGCGGGAAGCGCTCGCCCGGGACCGAGAGGCACCCCTCGGCCTCCTCCTCCTCGTCGGCCTCCCCGATCGGCGCGGGACTGATCCAGAGCTCGGGGTTGATTGCGAACCCGCGCCACCGCACCTCGTCGTCGTCGAGCCAGTCGTAGACGAACAGGCGCAGCGGGATCCCGACCTGCGGCGCTGCGAGGCCGACACCGGGCGCCGCCTCCATCGTGTCGAACATATCCGAAACCAGTCGAATCAGGGCGGGCCCGAAATCGGTGACGGGACGTGCGGGGGAGTGGAGAACCGGGTCCCCTGTGATGAGTATCGGAAGCACGGCCATTCGCCAAGAATATCGACCCCCAAGCGGTTAGGGTTCATCACGTGCAGCCGTTTGACCTGACTGACCTCACCGGCCAAGTCCTGAACCTCACTCCCGCTCAGGGGCTCGGAATTCCTGTTGCGCTCGTCGGGGCGGTCTTCCTCGCCCTCGGCGCCCAATTCCAGCACCGCGGCGTCGGTAAGGTCGAGGCTCAGCTGGGCGGAGCAGCCAAGGGACTGAGCGTCAGGCAGCTCAGGGCTCTCCTGACCCGCCCCTCCTGGGTCATCGGCACGCTTCTGCTTGGGCTCGCGATCCTCTTCCAGCTCACGAGCCTCTACCTCGCTCCGCTCATCGTCGTCCAGCCGCTCGGCGCCGTCGCCCTCGTCATCACGGCTCTCGTCAATGCGCGCGTGAGCGGGATGAAGCTCGACAGGGCGACGATCCGGTCGATCGCGCTGTGCGTCGGGGGTGTCGCCGTCTTCGTCACGATCGCCGCGTTCACCGCCCGTGAGGCCGAGATCACCGATTCGCAGCTCATCACGGTGCTGATCATTCTCGGCGCTGTCCTCCTCATCGCGGCCGTGGCGTTCGCGCTCCTGCGCTCCCGGTTCAAGGCGATCATGTACATCCTCGTGGCCGGCATACTCTACGGATTCGTCGCGACCCTCGCCAAGGTGATCATCAACCGCGTCCGGCTCGAGAACTTCGACGTGCTCACCTTCGTGTGCGTGATTGCACTAGTCGCCGGGACCTTACTCGGCGCGTATTTCGTGCAGACCGCCTACGCGTCAGGCCCGCCCGACCTCGTGATTGCCGGGCTCACGGTGATCGACCCCCTCGTCGCCGTCACCATCGGGATCGTTGTGCTCGGCGAGGCCTCCGGCGCGCCGCCGCTCGCGATCGCCGCGTTCGTCGTCACCGGGGTCGTTGCGATCTACGGCGTCTTCCAGCTCGCGAAACACCACCCCCAGAACCAGCGCTAGGGTAAATTGTTAAGTAGCTTCAGGTTGGCACGAGCCCACCGCCCCCGCCGCCGGCACACAATGCAAGGAACACCCAAGATTTTGTCTGACTCCCCGACTGGTGCCACGACCCGAGAAAAGCCGCTGCGCGTCTTGATCGGAGCCGACACCTTTCCGCCCAACGTGAACGGCGCCGCGAACTTCGCGTCGCGGCTTGCGGCCGGGCTTGTCGAGCGCGGCCACGAGGTTCACGTCGTCGCGCCGGCTTCGAGCCGCAAGCACGGCACCTTCACCGAGGAGCACGACGGCGCGAGCTTCACGGTCCACCGCCTGTACTCGTGGCGCTGGTACCCGCATGACTGGGTGAGGTTCGCGATGCCGTGGCGCAGCCAGCACAATGCCGCGAAGGTGCTCGACGCAGTGCAACCGGATGTCGTGCACTTCCAGTCGCACATCGTCATCGGCCGCGGCCTCGCCCGCCAAGCCTCTAAGCGTGGCGTCCGCCTCGTCGCGACCAACCATTTCATGCCCGAGAACATGATCGAGCACAGCCTGCTTCCGAACTTCATGCGCGAGCCGGCCATCCGGCTCGCCTGGAAGGACGCTGCGAAGACGTTCCGGCTCGCCGAATCGGTCACGAGCCCGACCCGCAAAGCCGCCGCGTTCCTCGAGGAGGCCGTGGACCTCGACGGGGTCCACGCGATCTCCTGCGGCATCAACGCCTCCAAGTACCAACCGAACTTCGAGCGGCGCACCGAGAACCGCATCCTGTTCGTCGGCCGGGTAACGGGGGAGAAGAGCATCGACGTTCTCCTCGGCGCCGTCGCCATCCTCGACCCGAAACTCGACGTGAAGGTCGAGATCGTGGGGGGCGGTGACCTGCTCCACCACCTGCAGCAGGTCGCGGTGGGCTTGGGTATCAACTCGCGCGTCACGTTCACCGGATACGTCGAGGAAGCGGAGCTGCACGCCGCTTACACGCGGGCCACGCTGTTCGCGATGCCGTCCATCGCCGAGCTCCAGAGCATCGCGACACTCGAGGCGATGGCATCCGGGCTTCCGATCGTCGCGGCGAACGCGATGGCGCTCCCGCACCTCGTGCACAACGGCGAGAACGGTTACCTCTTCGAGCCGGGCAACGTGGCCGACCTCGCCGAGAAACTCACCACGGTTCTCACCGCCTCCCCGGAGGACCTCGATCGCATGAAGCGGACAAGCCTCGCCTACACCGCGCCGCACGACATCGAGAGCACTTTGCTCACGTTCGAGAGCCTGTATCGTGGGGAAAAGGTGGTCGATCCGGTCACCGAGGTGTCGCTCGATGACCCGGCCAACGCCGACTGACGGCTGCACGGGGCGGTAGCTCAGCTGGTTAGAGCAGCGGACTCATAATCCGTCGGTCACGGGTTCAAGTCCCGTCCGCCCTACTCTGAAGAATTTCTGACCGGGGTTTCTTGTCCTCACTGAGAGGGCGAGATTCGATGGGCTCAACGTTTATTCAACGATTACCCGTAGAAACCCGTCCCCTTCGTTCCTCCACAAGGAAGGTGGTCGAGCGGGTTCGTCCCACCTGGGTGACCTCGCACACCTCGGGTGGCGCTGCCCACAGTGATGTGGAAACGGATCGGCCGAGAGCGGGGGAGCGTCCTTCCCGAACCGTGTCGATATCGAGCTGATAGCCAGCCCTTCTGAGGGTCGTGATGCGCACGCCCGCGTCACCGGACTCGAGCTTCCTCCGCAGGTAGCTGACGTGTTGATCTACCACCGTCGACTCGGAGTGCCCTGGCGATCCCCACACCTCGTCGAGGATGCCCACGCGACTGACGACTGTCTGGGCGTGCGCGGCGAGCATCCGAAGATGGGAGAACTCCTTCACGCTCAGAGCCAACGGGCACCCATCGATCCGCGCGCAGAGTTCAGCGAATGCGAACGGCTTGGTGAGGTAGTCGTCGCCGCCGGAGTCGAGGCCGACGACGCGGTCTTCGACCGCATCGCAGGCAGGCAGCCAGCCGGATCGTCGTAATCGCGCCTGCACAACTCGAGCCCACTGATGCGGGGGAGTATGACGTCGATTGCGGCGGCCGCGAAGTCGACGTGGGCGAGGGCAATAGGCGCGTCGACGCCAGTGCCCACCAAGCGCACCTCCTATCCTTCGCCGGTGAGGCCACGCTCCACGAGGGCGCCCCTCTCGGTGTCGTCTTCGACGACGAGTATGCGCTGCGC
>JAJAZI010000348.1 GCA_026785785.1 Microbacteriaceae bacterium | reverse complement strand
GCTCCGGCGGCGGCGGGCCGCGGAGGCATCCCAATCGGGGCCGAGCAGGTCGGGGCCGAGGTGTCCGACGACGGTCTGCTCCTCGGCGCGCGGCACCACCTCGACGATGCCGAGCGAGTACCCGACCGCGACCCAGTCGGTCGTCTCGAGCACGATGCGCGCCGAGTGCGCCGGCCGCTGCCACTTGGTGCCGTGCCGGTAGAGGTGCCAGGAGCCCTCCATCTTGAGGTGGGTATGAATCGTGTACTCACCGATGCGCATGAGCAGGTGCTTGCCGCGGCTCGCGACCTCGTCGATCCGCTGCCCGGTGAGGTCGACGGTCGCGAATTTCGGAACGCGGATGTCGCACCGCGTGAGCTGCGCACCCTCGATCGCCGCACGCAGGTTCTTCGCCGTGCGGTAGACGGTGTCGCCCTCTGGCATCAGGTCACCCGCGCAGCCGCAGGCCCTGCGGCGTGGTCTGGAATCCGGCCTCCGTGAGCGCGTCGCCGAGCGGCGTGCCGATCACGAACTGTCCGTCGACCCGCTCGACCCGCAGCTTGCCGACCGAGCGGCGGATCGTCTGCGCGAGCGACACCGCCGCAACGGCCAAGGCCGCCTCGTCGATGCCGAAGGTGAGCACGGTCTTGCCGCCGCGCTCGATGTAGAGCGCGAGCCGGCCGGCGACGAGCACGACGAGCGCGCCCGCCTTGCGTCCGGGTCGGTGACCGCGCGCGGTGGGTTCGGGCGGGGCGGATGCTGGCCCGGTCGAGCCTGCGGTCGAGGATGTGGTCGAGCCTGCGGTCGGACCGGCGCCGACCGCAGCATCCGCCACAGGCGCCGCTGGCCACGGCAACGCGGCCCCGTACGGGTTCGCGGGATCGGTCGCCGCAAGGGTTATCGCGACGGGCGGGCTGGAGTCGTCGGGCTCGCGGGTGAAGGAGCGAAGTCGGTCGACGGTCGCGCCAGTGGCGAACTGAGCGGCGCCGAGGTGCTCGATGAAGTAGCCGCGGCGGGCGCGTCCGGTGTCTTCGAAACCGCTCAGTACCTTGTAGACGAGGCTGAAGCCGCCGCGCACGCCCTCGTTCGCGACCGCGCCGCGCGTCACGACACCGTGCCGCTCGAGCAGAAGTTCGGCGGTCGTGAGGCCGCGAACGGTCGCATCCGGCTCGGCGAGGGGCAGCAGGGACCAGCGTCCGGCGACGCTCGGCGGTCCGCTCTGCATCGGCAGGGCCGGTCGAGCGCGTCCGCGGTAGGCGCGGCTGCGCGGCACCCCGCGACGGGCCGGGGCCGCCCCGCCGAGGAACGACCGCAGCGGCGAGAACGTGTCGTTGGTGATCAGGCCCGACCAGACGAGGTCCCAGATCGCGGCCGCAAACTGCTTGTCGTCGAGCACGCCGAGCTCGCCGCCGACTGCGTTCGACAGTTGCCGGAAGAAATAGGCCCCGCCGCCCGCGAGTGCCGCGAGGATCGAGCGCTGCAGCTCGGTGGTCTCGTCCCCGGCCGGCTCGGCGAGGGTCACTGGCGCGGACTCCGTGAGGTGCAGGCTGATCCAGCCGTCGCTTCCGGGCAGCGCGCCGGCGCCCGACCAGATGACCTCGCCCGTCGCGGTGAGCTCGTCGAGCATCACGGGGGAGTAGTCGCGCACCCGGGCGGGCAGCACGAGGCTCTCCCACGCGGATGCCGGCAGCGCGACCCCCGAAAGCTGGTCGATGACCTGCGCGACGCCGTCGACCCCGCGCAGCGGCTCGGTCACGTGCTGCCAGGCGGGGAGGAAGCGGCCCAGTGTCGCGGCATCCACCGGCTCGACCTCGTGCCGGAGCGCGGCGAGCGATCGGCTGCGCAGCCGGCGCAACACCTCGACATCGCACCACTCGCTGCCGGTCTGCATCGGCCTGAACTCGCCCTCGACCACCCGGCGCTGCTTCTCGAGCCGGCGCAGGGTGTCGAGGACGACGGCGGTGCCGACGCCGAGCCGTTCGGCCGCAGCGGCGACGGTGAACGGCGCGTGGGTGCGGGCATAGCGTCCGACGAGGTCGCCGAGGGGATCGTCGACGGGCTCGATGAAGGCGGCCGGGATGCCGATCGGCAGGGGCGTCCCGAGCGCGTCGCGGAGGCGCGCCGCATCCTCGATCACGGCCCAACGGTCGGCGCCCGCGCGCCAGACCCGGTTGGAGCGGGCGAGTTCGGCGAGCCAGCGCGGCACGTCGGCGATGTCAGCGACGTGAGCCGCGGCATCCGCGCCGCCGGCGGCATCCGCGCCCCCCACAACCCTCGGCACCGGCTGAACCCGCGCCTCGATCTCCTCGACTGACAGTGGGCCGAGGATGCGCAGCAGGTCGACGACGCCTTCGGCGCCCTTGACCTTGCGGTCCGGGGCGAGCCGCTGAAGCTCGAGCTCGGTGCGCTCGATGACGGCGGGGTCGAGCAATTCGCGCAGCTCGGCGCGTCCGAGGAGCTCGGCGAGCAGCGTGGAGTCGAGTGACAGGGCGGCGGCCCGACGCTCCGCGAGCGGGGAGTCGCCCTCGTACATGAACGCGGCCACATATCCGAAGAGCAGCGACCGGGCGAAGGGCGAGGCCTGCTCGGTCTGCGACTCGACCACGCGAATCTGCCGACTCTCGATCTGCTTCGCGAGTGCGGTCAGGCCGGGTAGGTCGTAGACGTCTTGCAGCACCTCGCGCACCGCCTCGAGCACGATCGGAAAGCTCGGATACTTCACCGCGACCGCCAACAGCTGGGCGGATCGCTGCCGCTGCTGCCAGAGCGGCGACCGCTTTCCCGGGTTGTAGCGCGGCAGCAACAGGGCGCGTGCGGCGCACTCCCGGAACCTCGAGGCGAACAGTGCCGATCCGCCGACCTCCTCGGTGACGATGTCGCTCAGCTCGTCCGGATCGAAGACGAACAGCTCCGCTCCCGGAGGCTCGCTGTCGGTGTCGGGGATGCGCGCGATGACGCCGTCGTCGCTCGCCATCGCGGCGCCCTCCATGCCGTAGCGCTCGCGGATCCGCGCGCCGACGGCCAGTGCCCACGGCGCGTGCACCTGCATGCCGTACGGGGAATGCAGGATGACCCGCCAGTCGCCCAGCTCGTCGCGAAATCGCTCGACGACGAGGGTGCGGTCGGAGGGGACGTGCCCGGTGGCCTTCTTCTGGTCGTCGATGAACGCGATGAGGTTGTTGACGGCGCGGTAATCGAGGCCGCCGGCGCCGAC
This sequence comes from Microbacteriaceae bacterium, assembly GCA_026785785.1. Taxonomy (GTDB): domain Bacteria; phylum Actinomycetota; class Actinomycetes; order Actinomycetales; family Microbacteriaceae; genus Marisediminicola. The sequence continues at coordinate 963 of JAJAZI010000348.1, read as the reverse complement.
GCGGGCGCGGGCATCCTTGATCGACGCGGTCGCGACCTCGCGGGTGAACGCGCCGATCGCCCGGCCGAGCTCGGCGGGGCGGCCGATCCCGTCGCCCTTCCAGAACGGCACCCGTCCCGGCTGGCCGTAGGCGGGGGTGACGAGCACGCGGTCGTGGGTGATGTCCTCGATACGCCAGCTCGTCGCCCCGAGCGCGAAGACGTCGCCGACGCGGGACTCGTAGACCATCTCCTCGTCGAGTTCTCCGACGCGGCCGCCTCCTCCGCCATTTGAGCCTGTCGAAGCCCCGGTCGAGCCGACCATGAACACGCTGAACAACCCACGGTCGGGGATGGTTCCGCCGCTGGTGACCGCGAGGCGCTGAGCCCCGGGGCGTCCGGTGATGGTGCCCTTCACGCGGTCCCAGATGATGCGCGGCCGAAGCTCAGCGAACTCGTCCGACGGGTACAGCCCGCTCAGCAGGTCGAGGGTCGCGTCGTACGCGCCGCGCGGCAGGTTCACGAACGGCGCCGCCCGGCGCACCGTGTCGAACCACTCCTCCACGTCGAGGGTGTCGAGGGCGACCGCGGCGACGGTCTGCTGCGCGAGCACGTCGAGCGGGTTCGTCGGCACGGTCAACGCCTCGATCTGGCCCGACGACATCCGCTCGCTCGCGACCGCGGAGTGGATGAGATCGGCGCGGTGCTTCGGGAAGATGATGCCGCGCGACACCTCGCCGACCTGGTGACCGGCGCGGCCGACGCGCTGCAGCCCGCTCGCGACCGACGGGGGTGCCTCGACCTGGATGACGAGGTCGACCTCGCCCATGTCGATGCCGAGCTCGAGCGACGAGGTCGCGACGACGCAGCGCAGGCGTCCGCTCTTGAGGTCATCCTCGATGAGGGCGCGCTGGTCCTTGGAGACGGATCCGTGGTGGGCGCGGGCGAGGAGCGGTTCGGCCCCGGATGTCTGACCAGACTGGGC
>JAJAZI010000347.1 GCA_026785785.1 Microbacteriaceae bacterium | reverse complement strand
GTGCTGGAACTCGATCACGGTCCAGAGCTGGCCGTCCATGTTGAGAACGACGCCGTTCCTGATGTCAGCGGTTGAAGCCATGGGTGTGCGGTTCCATTCGATTGTGGTGCGGAGATTGTCGTGCGGAGATTGTCATGCGGAGCGGGCACGCCGGCACCCAAAGAACAAGAGTTTACCGGCTATCAGAGTCGGCGACTAATGAGGTCGAGTGCGAGGTGGTACGAATCGAAGCCGAAGCCGGCGATCACGCCCGTCGCCACGGCCGAGATCACGCTCGTGTGGCGGAACTCCTCGCGTGCGTGCGGGTTCGAGATGTGCACCTCGATGAGCAGCAGCCCTGCCTTGGTGAGAAGTGCGGCGGCGTCGCGCAGCCCGTAGGAGTAGTGGGTGAACGCGGCCGGGTTGAGGATGATGGGCGTGCGGGTGTCGACGGCCTCGTGCAGCCAGCCGATGAGTTCCGACTCGTCGTTGGTCTGACGCAGGTCGATCTCGAAGCGGCTCTCGGCGGCAAGAGCCTCCCGGAGGTCGTCGAGGGTGCCGCTTCCGTAGATGTCGGGCTCGCGACTGCCGAGGCGGTTGAGGTTGGGTCCGTTGAGTACCAGCACGCGGGGCATCCGCCCAGCCTATCGGCGCGGGGTCGTCACCCCTGCTAGACGCCGATCTCCTGGTACGCGGCGAAGAGCAGGCTCTCGTCGGGCCCGGCGAGCACCGTCGGCTTGGCGATGTCGTCGAGCACGATGAACCGCAGCATCGCGCCGCGGGCCTTCTTGTCGCGCTTCATCGCGGCGAGCAGGGTGGTCCAGCGGCCCAGCGGGTAGTCGATCGGAAGCTGCAGAGAGCTCAGGATGCTGCGGTGCCGGTCGACGACGCCGTCGCCGAGCCGGCCGGTGAGCCGGGCGAGCTCGGCGGCGTAGACCATGCCGACGGCGACGGCCGCGCCGTGCCGCCACTGGAAGCGCTCGGCGTACTCGACCGCGTGCCCGAGCGTGTGCCCGTAGTTGAGGATTTCGCGGAGCCCGGCCTCCGTAAAGTCCTCGCTCACGACGCGCGCCTTGAGGCCGACCGAGAGTTCGACGAGGCGGCGGAACTGCGGACTCGTCGAGTCTGTTGCGGTGGCGACGTCGGCCTCGATGATGTCGAGGATCTCCGGCTCGGCGATGAAGCCGCACTTCACGACCTCGCCGAACCCGGCGAGGATCTCCATCTGGTTCAGTCCCTGCAGCACATCGAGGTCGATGACCACACCGGCGGGAGCGTAGAACGCCCCGACGAGGTTCTTGCCCTCGGCCGTGTTGATGCCGGTCTTGCCCCCGATCGCCGCATCGACCATGCCGAGCAGCGTCGTCGGAACCTGCACGAGCTTCACCCCGCGCAGCCAGGTCGCGGCGACGAACCCGGCGAGGTCGGTGACCGAACCGCCGCCGAAGCCGATCACGGCGTCGGTGCGGGTGAAGTCGGCCTTGCCCAGCACACCCCAGCAGAACGCGGCGACCTCGACGCGCTTGCCCGTCTCGGCATCCGGAATCTCGGCCAGGAGCACCTCGTACTGCCCGAGCAGGCTCTCCCGCAGCTCGGCGGCGCGGGCCGTGAGCGTCGCGGGGTGCACGATGAGCACTTTGTTGACGTCGGGGCCGAGCTGTTCAGCGACAGTGTGCAGGATGTTCCGCCCGATCACGACGTCGTACGGGTTGGTGCCGGTGACGGCGATGGTGGTGCTGTTGCTCATTGCTGTTCCTATTCTGGTTCTGGCCTCGCGCCGGAGGTCAGCCAGTCGGCGATCTCCTGCGCGATGGCGTCGATCGGCCGGTTGGAGCTGTCCCAGGTGCGGGTCGCGAGTCGTTCGTAGGTGGAGCGGCGCGCGGCAACGAGGTTCTCCCACGCCTCGACTCCCCCGTCGCGCAGCAGAGGCCGCTTGTCGCCGATGCGACCAGCGACGGCCTCGGCGCTCACAGTCATGAGGGCGATCGGCAGGCTCTCGAGCTCGCGCTGGGTCTCGGGGTCGAGCACCGCGCCTCCGCCGAGGGCGACGACCGCCCGCTCCTTCAGCGCACGGGTGACCTCGATGCGCTCGATCATGCGGAAGTACTCCTCGCCGCGGGTCGCGAAGACCTGCGCGATCGGCCCGTGGCGGAGCACGATGCGCCGGTCGGTGTCGACGAACGGCACCTTGAGCAGGCGGGCGACGCGCTTGCCGGCGCGGGACTTGCCCGCGCCGGGCGCGCCGATCATGACGACGTAGGGCTGCTCGCTGGTCACGACCCGTGCCCGCTACGCTGTGGCCGTCGGGTCGCTTGAGCCCGACGTCGCCAGTGTCGTCGGGATGGCGGCGAGGTAGGAGTCGAGGTTGCGGCGGGTCTCGCCGAGCGAGTCCCCTCCGAACTTCTCGATGACGGAGTCCGCGAGCACGAGCGCGACCATCGCCTCCGCGACGACGCCGGATGCCGGGACGGCGCACACGTCGGAGCGCTGGTGGTGCGCCTCTGCCGCGCCGCCGGTGGCGACGTCGACGGTGCGCAGCGCGTGCGGAACCGTGGCGATGGGCTTCATCCCGGCGCTCACCCGCAGCACCGTGCCGGTGCTCATTCCGCCCTCGGTGCCGCCGGCGCGATCGCTGAGCCGCGTGATCCCCGTCTCCGTCTGCACGAGTTCGTCATGGGCGACCGAGCCGCGCCTCGTGGTCGTGAGGAAGCCGTCGCCGACCTCGACCCCCTTGATGGCCTGGATGCCCATGAGCGCGCCTGCGAGCCGCGAGTCGAGGCGCCGGTCCCAGTGCGTGTAGGAGCCGAGTCCGGGCGGGAGGCCGTAGGCGAGAACCTCGACGACGCCGCCGAGCGTGTCGCCGTCCCCGTGAGCCGTGTCGACCTCGGCGACCATGCGCGCTGAGGTCTCCGGGTGGAAGCAGCGCAGCGGGTCGGCGTCGAGCGCGGCGACGTCACCGGGGCCCGGCAGCGGGCTGTTCTCCGGCACCCGCACGGGCCCGATGGCGAGGGTGTGGCTCACGAGCTCGATGCCGAGCCCGCTGAGGAACGCACGGGCGACGGCGCCGAGGGCGACCCGCGCGGCGGTCTCCCGCGCACTGGCCCGCTCGAGCACGTTGCGCGCCTCGGCGAAGTCGTACTTCTGCATGCCGACGAGGTCGGCGTGCCCGGGACGCGGGCGGGTGAGGGCGGCGCCGCGCCCCTTCGGAAGCGTGTCGACGTCGACCGGCGACGCGCTCATCACGTCCACCCAGCGTGGCCACTCGGTGTTGCCGATGCGCAGGGCGATCGGGCTGCCCATGCTCAGCCCGAAGCGAATGCCGCCCGAGATGTCGAGCTGGTCCTCCTCGAACTTCATGCGGGCGCCGCGCCCGTAGCCGAGCTTGCGCCGGGCGAGATCGGCGCGGATCCCGTCGATCGAAATGGGGACTCCGGCGGGGAGACCCTCAAGGATCGCCACCAATTCCGGGCCGTGGGATTCGCCTGCGGTCAACCATCGAAGCATGTAAAGAATCCTCCCACAGGAGCGGAGGCCGGACGGTCAGCTGGGTGAGGGCGCAAGGCCGATGCTCGCCCGCATTGCCTGGAGCACGCGGGCCTCATCGTTGACCGGCGTCTGCGGGCTGCCCGTGACGAAGATCCGAACCTGCGCGAGCGCCTGGTTCACGAGCATCTCGAGCCCCGAGATCACGCGGCCGCCCGCTGTGAGGAACCGCGCCGCGAGGGGCGTCGGCCAGGGGTCGTAGGCGACGTCGAGGAGCGTTCCGCCCGAGAGGACCTCGGCGGGCAGGCGAACGTCGACCTCGGTGCCGCCCGGCAGGGTGCTCACGACGAGGTCGGCGACGAAGTCCCCGCCACGCCCCCCGGCGAGGCCGGTCGCGGTCGCCGAGATGCCCAGGCTCTCCGCGAGCTCGAGCAGCCCGGTCGCCTTCTCCGGCGACCGGGCCGTGACCCGCACATCCCGTGCGCCGAGGGATGCCACCGCGACGAGCACGGATGCCGCGGTCGCGCCGGCCCCGATGAGCTGCACGGCATCCACCCTGACCACCCCGCTGCCGCGCAGCGCCTCAACTACGCCGTACACGTCGGTGTTGAATCCGGCGAGACCGTGGTCGGTGATGAGCACGGTGTTCGCCCCGCCGGTGAGGTCGACGAGTTCGTCCCGCCAGCTCAGCAGGGGAAGCACGTCGCGCTTGAGCGGCATCGTGAGCGAGAGCCCGCGCCACTCGGCGCCGAGGCCGCGGACGAAGCCGGGCAGCGTCTCCCCGGTCACATCGGCGGCGGCGTAGCTCCAGTGCAGGCCGAGAGCGTGGTACGCGGCGCGGTGCAGCAGCGGCGACTTCGAGTGCGCGATCGGGCTGCCCAGAACGGCGAGGCTCCTCTGCCGCGCGTCAGGCACAGTTCGGGCTCTTCGTCTCCTCGCACCAGGCCTGCAGGCGGCGCACCGCCGCGTTGTGCTCCTCGCCCGTGGTCGTGAACGCGGTCTCGCCGGTGTCAAGGTTCACCGTCACGAAGAACAGCCAGGGGCCATCGGCGGGTTTCACCGCGGCGTCGATCGCAAGGTCGCCGGCGGCGCCGATCGGGCCGAGCGGCAGACCCTGGATCTGGTAGGTGTTGTACTCGTTGTCGTCGTCGAGCTCGGCCTGGGTACTGAAGACGGACTGGTCGAGCCGCTCGCCGTAGCGCCACGCGTAGCCGTAGTGTGCGGTGGAGTCCATCTGGAGCGGCATGCCGGTGTCGAGGCGGTTCTGGATCACCCGGGACACCTTGTAGAAGTCCTCGGGGTTGCCCCCGGCCTCGCGCTGGATGAGTGCGGCGACGGTGAGCACCCGGTGCCGGTCCTCGGGGGCGACGCCCGCCGCGTCGAGGGACTCGAAGGTGCGGTTGACGAGCGTCTGCAGGATGGTGGCTGCGTCGACGCTCGGGTCGAGCGTGTAGCGGGCCGGGAACAGGTACCCCTCGAGACTGGGCGCCTCGGAGCCGACGCCGTACACGGTCGGGTCGGCCGCGGCGGCCTCGAGCTCGGCGAGCGGGATGCCGGAGGATTCGCTCAGCGACTCGAACACCTGATCGATGCTCAGCCCCTCGTTGAACCCGATCAACAGGTCCACCCGGTTCGCCGGGTTCTGGAGCGCGTCGAGGGCTGCCTGCGCGCTCATCTGCGTTCGGAGTGCGTAATTGCCGGGCTGGAAGGTGACCTCGGGATTCTGCAGCAAGAGGGAGTAGAACGCGTTGTAGGTCATGACGACGTCCTGCTCGGTGAGCAGGGTAGCGATGTCGCCGCCGACCTGGCCGTCGGTGATGGTGACGAGGACCTCGCCGGTTCCCTCACCCTCGTAGTCGATCGGTCCCTCCCAGCCGAGGACGCTGCGGATGCGGTCCTCGAAGGTGAAGAAGATGCCGGCAGCGCCGATGCCGAGCGCGCCGACGAGGAGAAGAGCGATCACGAGCACAGTGCGACGGCGGCGCCGCCGTGTGCGCGGCGCCTGGTCGGGCGCCGAGCTCGCGTGATGACCGACCCCGTTGTGGCGGGTGTCGGTGGCGGCGGGTTGCGACGCCAACAGGTCGTCCCAGCTCGGGTCATTCGACACGGTCATACGTCCTTGCGTCAGGGAGCCACGATGGTGCCCGGCGGAGTTCCGCTGGCCCGCTCGAAGTCGAGGGCATGTTGCAGAATTATAACGGCCGCGACTTGGTCGATCACATTCCGCGAGTTCTTCGCGGTGCGGCCGGCGGCGCGCAGGGCATGCTGGGCGGAGACGGTCGAGAGGCGCTCGTCGACCAGGCGCACGGGGGCGTCGGGGCTCGAGGCGGCGATCAGCGCGGCGAAGTCCCGGGCATCCTTCGTCGACGCGGTCTCTCCCCCGCTCAGGGCGATCGGAAGGCCGACGACGATCTCGGTCGCCGAGAGCTCCAGCGCGTGCGCGATGATCGCGCGCACGTCACCGGCCCCGCGGGGCACCGTCTCGACGGGCATCGCGAGCATCCCATGGGAGTCGCTCTTCGCGACCCCGATCCTCGCCGTGCCGACGTCGACGCCGATCCGCACTCCTGGGCGCACGACTACCTCGGAAGGGCGTTCGAGATGGCCTCAAGCGCGGCGGGGATCGCGGCCACGTCCGAGCCGCCGCCCTGCGCGAGGTCGTCCTTGCCGCCACCGCCACCGCCGAGCACCGCTGCGGCGACCTTGGCGAGGGCACCGGCCTTCGCCCCCCGTGCGCGGGCGGCATCGTTGGTCGCGACGATCACGGCCGGCTTGCCCCCGACATCCGCCGCGAGCGAGACGACTGCCGCGCCTTCGCCGAGGCGCGAGCGCACGGACTGCACGAGGGAGCGCAGGTCGTCGGAGGTTCGGGCCGTGCCGACGTTCTGGTTCACGACGATGAGCTCGCCGACCCTGGCGGCCGTCGCGATGATCGCGGGCACCCGCTCGGACAGGGCGGCCGCCTCAAACAGGGCGATCTTCTTCTCCGCGGCCTTGAGGCTTTGGATGAGCTCGCCGATGCGGTCGGGCAGTTGCTCCCGCGGGGTCTTGAGCGTCGAGGTGAGCTGTCCGACGATGGCGCGCTCAGTGGCGAGGTCACGGAAGGCGTCGATTCCGACGAGCGACTCGATCCGGCGGTTGCTCGAGCCGACCGAGGTCTCGCTGACGAGGTTGATGAGCCCGATCTCGGAGCTGCGCGCGACGTGGGTTCCGGCGCAGAGCTCCCGGGACCAGGGGCCGCCGATGTCGACGACGCGGACGGTCTCGCCGTACTTCTCGCCGAACAGCGCCATCGCGCCGAGCGCGCGCGCATCATCGAGGGGCATCACGCGCGTCTCGACGTCGAGGTTGTTGCGGATCGCGGTGTTCGCGATCTCCTCGATCTCGCTGCGGGTCGCCGGGGAGAGCGCCTGGTTCCAGTTGAAGTCCAGCCGCATGTAGCCCGCACGGTTGTAGGAGCCGGCCTGGTGGGCGTCTGCGCCGAGCGTCTCCCGCAGGGCCGCGTGGATGAGATGCGTCGCCGAGTGGGCCTGGGTGGCGCCGCGGCGCCACTCCGCGTCGACGATGCTCGTGGCTGCGTCGCCGACCCCGACCTCGCCGGAGCGCACCTGCACCTTGTGGCTCACGAGCCCCTTGACAGGCCTCTGCACGTCGAGCACCTCGAGGTCGAAGCCCTTTCCGACGATGCTGCCGGCGTCGGCCTCCTGGCCGCCGGACTCCGGGTAGAGCGAGGTCTCGGCGAGGATGACCTCGGCGATGTCGCCGACGACGGCCGTGTCGACCGCGACGCCGTCGACGATGAGGCCGAGCACGCGGGAGTCGGTCTCCAAGAAGTCGTAGCCGGTGAAGACGGTCTCTCCTACTGCGCGGAACGCACTGTACACCGACAGGTCGGCGAGGAGGGTCTTCTTCGCCTTCGCATCGGCCTTCGCCATGGTGCGCTGCTCGAGCATGAGCAGGTCGAACGCGGCACGGTCGACGCTGAGGCCGGCCTCCTCGGCCATCTCGAGGGTCAGGTCGATCGGAAAGCCGAAGGTGTCGTGCAGCAGGAACGCGGTGTCTCCCGCGAGCTGCTGGGCGCCGGACTGCGTGGTCTTCGTCACCGCGACGTCGAGGATGTTCGTGCCACTCGCGAGGGTGCGCAGAAACGTCTCCTCCTCGGCGTAGGCCAGGCGGGCGATGCGGTCGTAGTCGGCCTCCACCTCGGGGTAGGCCGACTTCATGGCGTCCCTCGACTCGGGAAACAGCACGGGGAACGTCGCGGTCTCGACCCCCAGCAGGCGCATGGCGCGCACCGTGCGGCGCAGGAGACGGCGCAGGATATAGCCGCGCCCCTCGTTCGACGGCGTGACGCCGTCGCTCATCAGCATGAGCGCGCTCCGCACGTGATCGGCGACCACCCGCAGCCGCACGTCGTCCTCGTGCACGGCACCATAACGGCGCCCGGACAGCTCGGCCGCCTTGTCGAGCACCGGCCGCACCTGATCGATCTCGTACAGGTTCTCGACGCCCTGCTTGATGAACGCGACCCGCTCGAGGCCCATCCCGGTGTCGATGTTCTTCTGCGGCAGCTCGCCGAGGATCTGGAAGTCCTTGCCGGAGCCCTCCCCCCGCAGGTACTGCATGAAGACCAGATTCCAGATCTCGATGTAGCGGTCGTCGTCGGCGGCGGGGCCGCCCTCCTTGCCGTAGGCGGGCCCGCGGTCGAAGAAGATCTCGGAGCAGGGTCCCGCCGGTCCCGATTGCCCGGTGGACCAGTAGTTGCTGTCCATTCCGAGTCGCTGAATGCGTTCGTCGGGAAGGTCGGCGATCTTCTTCCACAGCTCGACTGCCTCGTCGTCGTTCTCGTAGACGGTGACCCAGAGGTCCTTCTTCTGGAAGCCGAGGCCGCCGTCGGCCTCCGGGGTCGTGAGCAGTTCCCAGGCGTACTGGATGGCCGTCTCTTTGAAGTAGTCGCCGAAGGAGAAGTTGCCGTTCATCTGGAAGAAGGTGCCGTGCCTGGTGGTCTTGCCGACCTCTTCGATGTCGAGCGTGCGGATGCACTTTTGCACGCTCGTGGCGCGCGGGAACGGCGATGGGACCAGCCCGGTGAGGTACGGCACAAACGGAACCATCCCGGCGACGGTGAACATGAGGGTTGGGTCGTCGCTCACGAGGGACGCGGACGGAACGACGGTGTGGCCGCGATCGGCGAAGAAGTCGAGCCAGCGGCGGCGGATTTCGGCGGTCTGCATGATGTCCAAACAGGGCTGGTGAGGCGGGAGTGCGACCCGCCGCGGGGTGGAAGGCTGGAGTTACCGGTCGTTCTCGGGTTCGCCGCGGAGTTCGGCTTCGCGCACGCGGTAGCCGGAGGCGATGGCGGCGGCGAATTCCTGGACGCGCGCGTCGAGCTCCACGAAGAAGGCACGCCCGACCTCGGTGCGGTTCACCTGATGCGCGGCAAGGAACCCGGTACCGATGCCGACGATAAGCCACAGTGCGTTCTTCATGATTTCTCCTCCGGAGAGCGGATGATGCCCGTCTACCAGCTTAGTTCGGGTTCGGAGCTCCCTTAACGACTGCGGAGCGGACCCCCGAGGGGGCCCGCTCCGAAGGGACGTGCGGTGAGTCGACGTGCGGTGAATCAACGCGCGGCGTAGTACTCCACGACGAGCTGGACTTCACAGGTCACGGGGACCTCGACGCGCTTCGGGCGGCGCAGGAGGCGCGCCTG
>JAJAZI010000346.1 GCA_026785785.1 Microbacteriaceae bacterium | reverse complement strand
CCGCCCGTCGTGCCGGTGAGGGAGATCGGCTGGTCGGCGGCGATCGCGTCGAACAGCACCGTGGCCGCGCTGCTGATCGGGAACACTCCCGACGCGTCGCCGACGTTACCATCGGCGCTCGGGTACTTCACGAACACGACATCCTCGAGCGGAATGTCCCTGAGCGCGCCAGCGACCGCCACCATCGTGTCGACATTGCCCAGGCTGTTCGAGAACTCGAGGTTTTGTGTCGCCGCGCTCGCGATTCCGTAGAGTTTGACGGGGTTCGAGAGGGTCTCCGAGCTCTTCAGGGTGCGCACGAGCGAGGAGAGGAACTGCTGCTGGTTGCTGATCCGGGTGAGGTCGCTGCCGTCACCGACCCCGTAGCGGGTGCGCAGGAACTGCAATGCCTCGAACCCGGACAGGGTGTGCTCGCCCGCGGCGAGCTTGAACGAGATCTGGCGGTCGTCGATGGCCGTCGCGACACACACCGGCACGCCTCCGACAGCATTCGACATGGCGATGACGCCGTCGAACTCGATCTTGGCGGCGTAGGGGATGTCCATGCCGGTGAGCTGCTCGATCGCGAGCACGGGGCAGGCGAGCCCCCCGCGGCCCAGCGCAGAGTTGAGCTTCACGGATGGCGCGGCGGCTAATGCGCCGCCGTCCGGGTTGGGGCAGGCGGGGAGGTCCACGAACAGGTCTCTCGGGAAGCTCACGACGGTCGCGCTCTTCTGGTCCTCGGAGATGTGCAGCAGCATCGTCACGTCATTGAGCTCGGCCCCGCGCTCCCCGTAGGCGGCGTTTCCGCCGCCGCTGTCACTTCCCACGAGCAGCAGATTCACCGCGCCGTCCACCTTGCCGATTGTCAGGGCGTCCTCCTTCTCGCCGGGGAGCGCCACACCGGGCTTGATGGCGGAGGTGATGTTGTGCACCGCGACGGCGGCGATGCTCACCGTGCTCACGAGCACAACGGCGAGCGCCGCGGCCACGAACTTGAGCACGGTGGCAGCGTTATTTCCGGTCTTCAGCTGCCCGTGTCGGGCGAGCGGGGCCGGGGTTGTCGCCTCAGCGGGCTGCGGAGAAAATTTGGACATTATAGCTACGATAGCGGATGGCCATTGATTCACTCTGGGAGCTCTTCCGTGGAAGACTAAGCTCCCATGACCGACGAGCATCCCGAACTGACCGGCTACGAGCCCGGCGACGGGCGCCCGCTGCGCGGTCCGCGCCTCCTGTTCGCGATGCGGGTCATCGTGATCGTCGGGATCATCGCGCTCGTGCTGCCCGGCATCATCACGATCTTCTCCGTCGGCGGGAACACCGCCGCCCGGTCCTGCGAGCAGTGGGTCGCGTTCGAGCGCCCCGACGCGACCGGATCCTCCGCGCGCTTCGAGTTCTTCGGACCGGGCGGAGTCGGCTGGCAGTGCTACTCGGTCGGCGGCTTCGGCGGCGACCAGCTCGTGGCCTCCCTCGGCATCATCCCGAGCGGGGCGCGCCTGCCCATCCCGACGATCGGGTCCTAGCAGTTCAGGCCCAGCGGGCCTCGTCGGTGCCGAGCTCGCGAGGGGGCTGGTCGAAGGTAAAAGGCACTCCAGAGATCTCGAGCGGCGGACGCAGCATCCGTGCCTGACCCCACGGGGTCTCGAGCGGCTCCGTCGGCTCGGGTTTGGAGATGAGCGCGCGGTCGGGCGGCAGGTCGCCGCCACCGACGAGGGCGGCACCGACCCGCGCGAGCGAGCTCCGCACGATGCGGCCGACACCGTCGGCGCGGCGCATCAGGACAGCTCGCAGCGTCGCCGCGGCGAGCAGGTAGCCCGTGGCATGGTCGAGCGCCTGCACCGGAAGCGGAGTCGGGCTGTCGGCTGCCGCCCACGCCATGCCGCGGTGCGCGATGCCGTTGCTCATCTGCACGAGGCTGTCGAAACCGCGCCTGCCCGCCCACGGCCCGGTGAAGCCGTAGGCGTTCAGTGACACGTCGATGAGGCCGGGGCGCAGGGCCTGGCGGGTTGGGGCGTCCAGTCCGAGGCCGTCGAGTGCACCGACGCGGTAGCCGTGCACGAGTACATCGGCGGTGCTGATGAGCTCGCGCAGGCGCTCGCGGCCCTGCGGCGTTCTCGCGTCGAGGCGCGCGGCACGCTTGCCGAGTGTCATGTTCGGCACGATGGCCGCTTCGTTCCAGCCGGGCGGGTCGACCCGCAGCACCTCGGCGCCGAGGCCGGCGAGGAACCGGGTGGTGACGGGGCCGGCGATCACGCGGGTGAGGTCGAGCACGCGGAGCCCCGCGAGCGGCCGCTCGGGGGTGATGTCCAACCGGCCGCCCTCGCTGCTCGCCCCGCCGGCGCTCCAATCGAGCAGCGGCTCCCGCTGCACGGCCGCACCCTGCGGGTGCGCAAGCCAATCCTGCCGCGAGTGCATCACGGCGGCGCACCCTCCGGCCGCGACGATCGCGGTCTCGAGCTCCACGGCATCCCAGCGCCTCACAGCTCGGCGCACATCGCTCGGGTCGGCCAGCGCCCCGAGCACCGCGAGTGCGGCGGCGCGATGCGGGGG
>JAJAZI010000345.1 GCA_026785785.1 Microbacteriaceae bacterium | reverse complement strand
CTTCTTATGCACCTTGTACACGACGACCGGGATGAGCACGAGCGAACGTAGGTCGATCAGGGCGTGCACCGCCATCGCGACGAGGATGCTGCCGGTCGCGAGGTAGACGAACATCAGCAGGCCGCCCACGATCGTCGAACCGATCACCCCGGCGACGCCCTGGTAGACGTGTAGCGCCCCGAACAGCGCGAGGCTGCCGAGGATCGCCGCGACAGCGCTGCCGGTGACGCCGTAGATGAGGGCCGGCAGGGCGAGGCGGAACAGCAGCTCCTCGACCACTCCCGCGTTGATCGACAGCAGTGCGCCATAGCGGAGCTCGGTGCGGTTGCGAGGCAGCAGCGCCTGGATGTCGCCGATGGCGGACACCTCGTCGATGTGCCGGGCGGCGTAGATCGCGAGCACCATCCCGCCGACGAGGACCACGAGGATGCCCGCGACGATGGCGATCGCGACCTCCGACTCGCCGAATGCGGTGCGGGCCGAGTCGACCCAGCCGATGCTGTTGATGTCGGCGAGCAGCAGTGGCACCTGGTTCCAGGCGAGGAGCAGCACGAGGATGCTCGCTCCGCCGAAAGTGCGGAAGGAGTCGATTAGCCACTTGCGGTACATCCGCTGCCGCTTCAGCGTGCCGCGGAAGCGCTTGAACTGCTGGTACTCGCGGCGGTCCTTGCGCAGCGCCCGGATGGTGAGCAGGGCGATGAGCAGGGCGAGGGCGATACCGAGCAGAATCGGGGTGCTCGACGCCGACGATGGGAGCACGCCTCAGTCTCCCGTCTCGACAGCATCCATGTGTCCATAGTGTCAGGCCATGCCGCGTGCAACGCACGTGTTAGAGAACGGTAATGGACTGCAAGATAGTGGGCCAACGGCATTGCTGCGGTCCATCCGGAAGACCCGAACAGAACCAATTTCACTGGCGACAATCCGCCCGCGATTTCGCGTACCCCGCGCGATCCGTGACGGTCTCCGCGCCGGACGGATGCTGCCGGTGGCGAGCGGCGCGCTCGTGTTGGCACTGGTGCTCGTGATCATGCTCGACCCGAAGCGGTCGGCCGTGCAGGCGTCGAGCGTGTTCGGCGGCCTGAGGACCGCCGACAAGGCGCGCCTCGTCAGGGCCCTCGTCCTCGACTACTGGGTGCAGGATCGGGTCACCTTCGCGAGCGTCGCCTTCACGACCCTCGACAACATCAGCGAGGGCGGCCCCAGCTTCGCGCGCGGCCACCCGCCGGGATCTGCCGACGGGCCCTATGGGGCCCTCGACCCACTTCGGCGCGATCGCGATCGTCACGCCCCCAAGTCGCTCGAGGAGAATCCGGATGCTGTCGAGGAGATGCGCCGCGCCGGACTGGGCCTCATCGTCTACAGGCTCAACAGCGAACGCCGCTGGTCGGATGCCGCTGCTCGGATGCCGTGGCGCGCGGGGTCGACGGCACCGTGATGGATCGCCTCAGCCTGCTCGACGAGTGGCTCGCCGCGACCGCTCCGGAGACGTCGGAGGAACGGCGCCAGCCAGCGCGGCGGGACCAGTGCGGCGGGACCAGTGCGGCGCCGGCCGACCGGGCCGGCGTGTCACGCAAGCTGGCGCTGGTGGGTCGGGTGAGTTGGCGCTGGTGGGTCACGCAAGCTGGCGCCGGATGAAGGCGCTCACGTCGCCGACCTCGGCAGCGGAGACTCCGTGGGCGAGATCCTCATAGATCCGCTCGGTGAGGGTCGAGTGAGACGGCAGCCAGCGCTGGGTGTAGGCGACGAGCTCGGCGGGGATTGCCTGGTCGGCGGTGCCGCGTCCCCAGAACACGGGCGGACTCGCGGCGGCGAGGTGCGCATCGCGCGCCGTGGCTGTAGCACCGGCAGCGGTGTCGCCGGACTCGCCGCCGGCCGTGCCGGCAACCTCCCCGCCCTCGTCGATCGCGAACCCGGCCAGTACCACCGCGTATGCGAAGCGCGTCGGCGCGTGACGGAGGAGTTGCAGCGCCATCGCGCCGCCCTGGGAGAAGCCAAGCAGCCCGACCGACGTCGATGTTGTCGTGTCGAGCCACTCGACGAGCGCGCGCGCGGCGTCGTCGGCGATGCCCGCGGCAGGCGCCTCCTCGGTCGAGAACGGGAACCAGGCGTAGCCCGAGCCCGCGGGCAGCGGCGCCCGCACCGAGGCGATGACCGGATGCAGCGGCAGCTGGGGCGAGAGTCCGAACAGGTCTCCCTCGTGGGAGCCGTAGCCATGCAGGAGCACGAGCAGTGGGCGTCCGGCTCGTTCACGCTCCGGGGCGGACCAGAGAACGGCATCCGGGTCGATTCTCATTGCCTGCATTGCCTGTCTCCGTCTGTTCGCCCTCCTGCCGGACAACGTTAGCAAGGGCCCCAGCCCCGCCCCGCACCCGAGTGGGAGGATGAGGACATGACTGGCGCCGCGCATCCGAAACTCGACGAACTCATCGCTGTGCTCGCGCGCCTGAGGGCGCCGGGCGGCTGCGCCTGGGACTTCGAGCAGACCCACGAGTCGCTCGTGCGGCACCTGCTCGAGGAGTCGTATGAACTCGTCGACGCGATCGAATCGGGCAGCCGCGACGAGCTCATCGAGGAACTCGGCGACGTGCTGTACCAGGTGATCTTCCACGCCGACATCGCTGCGCACCGCAGCGAGGGCAGCTTCGACATCGATGATGTCGCGGCGCGCATGACGGAGAAGATGATCGGGCGGCATCCGCATGTCTTCGCGGACACGACGGCGGAGACCGCTGCCGACGTCATCGCGGTGTGGGACGACCTCAAGGCGGTCGAGAAGCCCGATCGCACGAGCGTGCTCGACGGCATCCCGCATGCGATGCCGTCACTTCTCCTCGCCGAGAAGCTGCTCGGACGCGCCCAGCGCGTCGGGATCGCACCCGCGCACGATCATCTCGCGGTGGCGGCGAACGAGGAGGAGCTGGGGGAGACGCTGCTTGCTCTCGTGGCGTCGGCCAAGGCGGGCGGCCTCGACGCCGAGCGGGCTCTTCGCGGTGCGCTGCGCGGGCTCCAGGCCGAGATCCGGAGCGCGGAGGGCGCCAGCGCGGAGAGTGCCGCCGAGCGGGATGCGGGCTAAGCGCTCACGCAGAGAAGAAGACTAGGGGACGCCCTCCCGAAGGGGGGTGGGGGAGGGCGTCCGGGCAGTCAGATCTCGAGATCCATCCACGAGGGAACTGTGCTGCCAAGGACGGCACGATTACCCGAAAGCGCCGACCAGGCAAAAGGCAACCCGAATGCCTTTCGGATAACAGGCTATACGCAGATCCGGGGATCGCCTAACGCATTCACCACGTGTTGAGTCGGCGTGTCGTGGACCCCTCTCCCATCATCAGGCGGAGGCGGCTTCGAGGCTCCGCAATGCGCGCGTGAGGCGTGACTCGGCGTCGTCGGCGACCTCGGCGACTGCGGGGTTACCGGTCAGCTGCACCATGGTCTGGGGGGCGATCGCCTGCACGACGGTCGCGTCGGCATCCGGTCCCCGCCGAACCACGACATTGCAGGGCAGCAGCAGTCCCAGGTCGGGTTCGGCCCGCAGTGCGCGGCTCGCGAGGCCGGGATTGCAGGCTCCGAGAATGACGAGGTCGCCGAGCTCGTCGCCGCGGTCCTGGCCGAGCTTGGCCGTCAAGGTGGCGCGCACGTCGATCTCGGAGAGGATGCCGAAGCCCTGCTCCGCGAGCGCCTCCTTGGTGCGGTGGAGGGCCTCTTCCCAGGTGAGGGGAACGGTGATGGTGATGGCGTAGGTCATCAGTGTGTCCTTTCGTTGACGTGCGTGTGGCGTGGTGGTCTGGTGGGTCACTGGGTGTCGATGATGCCCATCATTCCGAGGTCCTCGTGGTCGAGGATGTGGCAGTGATAGACGGTGGTTCCCGTGAAATCCTCGAACGGGATGCGCACCCGAACGCGCGATTGCGCCGGCAGGTTGACGACATCCCGCCAGATCGGCCGGTCGATCGATGCGCCCGGATACTCGACGACCTGCATCGGCCACACGTGCAGGTGGAACGGGTGATCCATCGGACTGGCGTTCACGAGGGTCCACTCCTCGACCGCGCCCAGGTCGACGCTCGTGTCCACCCGGTCGGCGGCGAACTCGCGGCCGTCGATCGTGAAGGCCATCCCGCGCGCCCCCATGCCGCCGCCCATGCCCATCGCGAGGGTGATCTCCCGGCGGCCGGTGACCGCCTCGTCGCGCAGGTCGCGCGGGGCGCTCTGGCGAGACACGGGCGGTGGCGCATCGACACGGTCGCCGGTGACCTCGAACACCGCGAGGTCGGCTCCGGTAGCGGTCGGGCTGCCCATCATGCCCGGCATCGACCCGCGTTCGACGGGATTGGTGCGCAGGGTCGAGGAGCCGGATGCCGCGTCGACGAGCAGATCCGCACGGTTGCCGGGCGCGAGCCGCACCTCCTCGACCGATTCCGGCTCGGCGTCCCGGCCGGAGTCCATCCCGAGCAGCTGCATTTCCTGGCCATCGAGCCGCAGCGACAGATACCTCGACACGCAGGCGTTGACCACGCGCCACCGCTCCCGCTCGCCCGGCCGCGCGGACAGCCTCGGCGCCAGCTGACCATTGACGAGCACGAGTTCGCCCTCCCGGCCCAGCATCCGGTCGCGCGCGGATGCCGGTGCGACGCGTCCCGCTGCATCGAGGGAGAGGTCGGAGATGACCAGCACCCGCTCGCGGGTCACGGCGATGGGCTCGGGATCTTCGACGATGATCGCACCATAGAGCCCCCCCGCCACCTGGTCGGCGGTGTTGCCGTGGTGGTGGGGGTGGTACCAGTAGACCCCCGGCCGATGGGTGGCGGGCAGGTCGTAGGCGTAGTCGAACGTGTCGCCGGGGTCGATCGCCAGCAGCACGTTGTCGCCGTTGCCGCGGGGGCTGACATGCAGACCATGCACGTGCAGGTTCGTCACGGCGTCGAGGCCGTTCTCGAGCGCGACCTCGAGCCGGTCGCCGGGCCGGAGCACGAGGGTCGGTCCTGGGAGGGAGCCGTTGTAGGCGAGCACGGTCGCCTCGCGTCCGCCGATCCGCACCGTCGCCTCGGCGGAGGACAGCCGCACGCGCAGCAGGCCGGCGTCGCTGCGCAGCACCTCGGGTTGGAGCAGGTCGTCGGCGCCGCTCAAGCTGCCGGTTCCGCCGGGGCGCTGGGGCTCGGCGCTGCCCCAGATCAGTCCGGCGCCGCCGACGAGCGCGGTGAGGCCGCCGACGCCGCCGACAATCAGGATGGTGCGGCGGCTGACAGGCGGCGTCATTCGCCCTCGCCGAGGGGCAGGCCGGTATGCCGGCGCATCAGTTCCCCTCGCTGAGGGCGTCCCGTCGGTCGCGGTATTCCTGGGCATCGATCTCACCTCGGGCGTAGCGCTCGTCGAGCATCTGCCTGGCCCTGCTCGAACCCGGGCCCGAGCCGGGCTGGGGCTGGCCGGTGCGGTCTGCCCCGTACTGCCCTTGGCCGCCACTGTGGTTGCCACGCGAAATGGCCCACACGACTGCCCCGATCACGAGGATCAGCCCAAGAAAGACCATGATCCCGAACAGCCACATCCAGCCCGATCCGTATCCGTTTCCCCACATCATCGTGCGTCTCCTTACATCTCGTCGTTGCCTGTGTGTGAACTTGTCGGCTCCAACGATCCTCGGTCAGGCGAGCGAGAGGAAGAGCTTCTCCAACTCGGCTTTGTCGACGCTCGGGTCGTCCTGCGCCAGGCAGTGCTGCAGCGCCGTCGCGATGATCGAGAAGCCAGCCTTGTCGAGCGCACTCGAGACCGCGGCGAGCTGGGTCACGACGCTCTTGCAGTCCTTGCCCTCCTCGATCATGCGCGTCACGGCGGCGAGCTGGCCCTGTGCGCGGCGCAGTCGGTTGATCACCGGCTTCATGTCGGTCGGATCGAGCTCCATCGGTGTCTCCTGGCGTTGTTGGTTGGACTGGAAGTCTATACCCTGCTGGGTATCTTGCATACCCCTGGGGGTATCTGTAACATGGTGCCATGACCATGATCCTGAAGCAGTACTACCTCGGGTGCCTCTCCCACGGCTCCTACCTCATCGCTGACGAATCCACGGGCCAGGCGGTCGTCGTGGATCCCCGCCGCGACATCCAGGAATACCTCGATGACGCCGCGGCATCCGGACTTCGCATCGTCGGGGTCATCAACACCCACTTCCACGCCGACTTCGTCGCCGGGCACCTCGAGCTCGCCGCCGCGACCGGCGCCTGGATCGGCTACGGCGCGGCTGCCTCGGCAGACTACGAGATCCGTGGCCTCGCGCACGGCGAGCGCATCTCGCTCGGTGACGTCGAGCTCGAGATCCTCGAGACCCCCGGCCACACGTGGGAGTCCATCTCGATCCTCGTGCGCGAGCACGCGGGCGACGAGGTGCCCCACGCGGTGCTTACCGGCGACGCCCTGTTCATCGGCGACGTCGGACGCCCCGACCTTGCGGCATCCGTCGGCGCCTCGCCGGTCGAGCTCGCCCACGCGCTGTACCACTCCATCCACGACACCCTGATGGTGCTCCCGGATGCCGTTCGCCTGCTTCCCGCGCACGGCGCCGGCTCCGCGTGCGGCAAGAACCTCTCCGAGGAGCTCGAGTCGACGATCGGCGCCCAGCGCTTCATGAACCCCTCCGTCGCCCCGATGGACGAGGACTCCTTCGTCGCGATGATCACGAGCGG
>JAJAZI010000344.1 GCA_026785785.1 Microbacteriaceae bacterium | reverse complement strand
GACGAGCCCGAGCGCGAGCAGCGAGCCCTCCGGGGTGCGCCAGCGCCCCGACGCTGCGGCGGACTTGTCATCGGCGTAGACGAGAAAGGCCAGGATGCTCGTACCCAGGTAAAGGCCGATCACCCAGACCGGCAGGTCCCGCTCGGTAGCGATGAGGGCGAAAAGCACGACGAAGGCCGCGACGGCGAGGTAGCCGGCGAGGCCCAGGTTGAGCGCTCGCTTGACCGGCGGCGGAGTGTCGTCGAGCGTCGCGCCGAGCGCGAGCACGCGGCGAGCCCTGATCTTCCCCTCAGGCGTCGCCCCCGTCTCGAAGGTGAACGCCTCGCCGAGGAGCGGCCGTCTGCTCGCGTCGACGAACTCGGAGATGTGCACGAACACGTCGGCGCCGCCGTTCGCCGGAGCGATGAAGCCGAAACCGCGCGAATCCTTCCACGACACGAGAGTGCCGTCGATGCGCTCTGCTCCGGGTGCCATCCGCCGATCGTAACCCCGCGCCGCGGCATCCGTGAAAGTGACCGGCGCGCTCCTGCCGCCAGTGTCGGCGGCGCGGGTTAGCGTCGGACACATGCGAATCCTCCACACCTCCGACTGGCATATCGGGCGCACCTTCCATGGGCACTCGACGGTCGAAAACCTCCGCGTCGTACTCGCCGCGCTCGTCGACGAGGTGCGGCACCGCGCGGTCGATGTCGTCGTGGTCGCTGGCGACATCTTCGACTCGGCCACGCCCGCGGCGGACTTCTACACCGTGCTCACCTCCGCCCTCCGGCAGCTACGCGAGGCCGGAGCCTCGGTGATCCTGACGAGCGGCAACCACGATTCGGCCACGCGGTTGGGCTTCCAGTCCGAGTTCGCGCAGCTGGCCGGCATCCACGTCATCGCGAGGCACGACCAGCTCGATACCCCGGTGACGATCTCGGACGAGCACGGACCGGTGCACTTCTACGGCATTCCATACCTCGAGCCGTCGCTCGTGCGGCACCACTACCCCGACGCGAGGCTCAGCACGCACGAGCAGGTGCTCGGCTTCGCGATGGGCCGGGTGCGCGCCGATCTCGCCGCCCGCGGCGGACGCTCGGTCGTGCTCTCGCACTGCTTCGCGGTCGGCGTTGAATCGAGCGACGTCGAACGCGACATCACCTCCGGCGGGATCGACTACGTTCCCGCGGGAGTCTTCGACGGACCCGACTACGTCGCGCTCGGCCACATCCACTCCCGCAACACGATCAGCGAGCGCGTGCGCTACTCGGGCGCCCCGCTGCACTACTCCTTCGGCGAGGCGACCCGCCCGCGCGGGGCCTGGCTCGTGCAGCTCGACGCCGACGGACTCGGCGAGGTGGCATGGGTCCACCTCCCGATCCCCCGGCGGCTCGCCGTTCTCACCGGCACGATCGACGAGCTGCTGACGGATGCCCGCCACGACACCGACGCCGACGCCTGGGTTTCCGCCGTTCTCACCGACCAGGTGCGGCCGCTCGACGGCATGCGCCGACTGCAGCAGCGGTTCCCGCACTGTGTGAAGCTCCAGCACCGCCCGCTGATCACCGCCGACACCGGCGACGACAGCTACGCCGAGCGGGTGCGCGGCAAGTCCGACAACGAGATCGTCGCCGACTTCCTCACCTTTGTGCGCAATGGTGCCGGGCCCAGCGAGTACGAGCGGGAGACGATCCGCGATGCGATCGCGGTGCAGGCGGCATCCGACGATCTCGATGAGGCCGTCGCATGAGAATCCGCACACTGGAAATCGAGGGGTTCGGCCCCTACAAGCAGCGCCAGCTCGTCGACTTCGACCGGTTCGCCGGGGACGGCCTCTTTCTCATCACCGGCAAGACGGGAGCGGGCAAGTCGAGCATCCTCGACGCGATCTGCTTCGCCCTCTACGGCAGCGTGCCCCGCTACGACGGCACCGAGTCGAACCTGCGCAGCGACCACTGTGCCGCCGATGACCCGACCCGGGTCGAGCTCGTCTTCACGGTGCACGAGACCGACTACCGGCTCTCGCGCAGCCCGGCCTACGACCGTCCGAAGAAGAGAGGCGTCGGGATGGCCCTGGAGAAGGCCACCGCGGAGCTGGCCGTGCGCCGCGGCGACCACTGGGAGGGCATCGCCGCCATCCCGGCCCAGGTCGGCCCCGAGGTGCGGCGCATCGTCGGACTCACCAAAGACCAGTTTCTGCAGGTGATCCTGCTCGCCCAGAACCGGTTCCAGGAGTTCCTGCTCGCGAAGAACGACGACCGGCAGAAGGTGCTGCGCAGCCTCTTCGGCACCCACCGCTTCCTCGACATCGAGACCGCGCTAGTGGACCAGCGCAAGGCGCTCGACGCTCGGCTGGCAGCTGCCCGCGAGGCAATCGCCGTCGACGCGGCCCACGCTGCCGCGCTGCTGGGCGACCTCGAGGCGGTCAGCGGCGCCGAGACGGGCGGCGGGGGCAACCCCTTGGCCGGCTGGCTCCACACGGCGGCCAACGGACCCGGGACCGGTGAATCCAGCATCTCGACACCGCTCGATCCCGACCTCGCGTGGTTCGAGCAGGGGCTCGCATTGCTGACCGACCGGCTGCTCGCCGCGACGGATGCCGCAACGCGAGCCGACGCCGAATTCACCGTCACCGACCTGGCCCATCGCGCACTCGAGAAGACGCGCGCGCAGCAGGAGCGGCGCGATGACGCGCGGCGCCGTCTCGCCGAGCTCGAGGCCGAGCGAGACACCGTCGCCCGGGACCGCGAGGCCCTCGACCTCGCGCGCCACGCGGCCGCAGCGACGCCGCAGGTGACCGCGAGGCGGACCGCCGCCGACGCGCTCGACTCCGCCCTGGCCACCGAGATTTTCGCCCGGGAGGGGTATCGCGGTCACGTCGCGGGCGACCACTCCCCGAGCACCAGTGACCTGCGCGCCGAGATCGACGACCTCAGGGAAACGCTCGGCACCCTCTCCGACGCTCTCGACGACGAGGCTGCGCTTCCCGCACTGACCGCCGCAACCGGCACGCTGCAGCGCGGGCGCGACGGCCTCGCGACCGCGGTCGCCGAGCGGATTGCCCGGGCGCAGTCCCTGCCCAACGAGCTCGAGGGCATCCGCACCCGGCTGGGAGAGGTGAACGTTCTTGCCGCCGCGCAGTCCGACGCCGCCGAGCGGGTCGAGCGGCTCACCGCCGCCGAGAAGGCCGCGGCGATGGTGGACCGCCTCGCGCCGAAGCTCACTGCCGCGCTTGCCGCCGCGACCGCCGCGAGCGGCGAGGCCGCCGCGTCCGCCACGCTCGTCCACGACCTGATGACCCACCGGCTCTCCGGGCATGCCGCCGAGCTCGCCGGCGAGCTGCGGGACGGCGAAGCCTGCTCTGTCTGCGGTTCGGCGGAGCATCCCGCCCCGGCGACCTTCGACGGCGCCCCGGTCACCCCGGAGGATATCGAGCGCGCCCGCACCGCCGCCGCCGCACGGCAGGCCGACCTCGACGCCGCGCACGAGGGAACGAAGGATCTCGACCGGCGCGTCGCTGAAGCGCGGGCGACAGCGGGCGGCAAGGCGAGCGCGCAACTTGAGGTCGACCTCGCCGAGGCTCGCGAACGACTGGCCGCAGCCGTGGCTGCCGTCGCAGAATCGGCCGGCCTCGCGCTGGAGCTGTCGCGCCTTATGACCGAGTTCGCGGAGGCCGCGACCGCCCTCGACCAGATCCGGTCCGACCGTGACGAGGCCGAGCGGCGGCTGGTCGAGAGCCGCACGCGGTGTTCCGCGCTCGAGGCGCGAATCGCGACCCACCGCGGCGACTTCGACTCCGTCGCGGCCCGAGCGGCACAACTGCGGCAGCAGCTGGATGCCGCGTCGGCTCTGGCCGACGCGATCGCGGCGGTCTCCGCGCGCGCCGAGACGCTTGACACGGCAACCGCGGCGGTTCGCGAGGTGCTCGACGAGCACGGCTTCGCCGACGAGTCCTCCGTCGTCGATGCGCGACGCGACGTCGGCGCGGTCGCGGCGATCGGGGCGCGCATCCGTCGTTTCGACGACGCCCTCGCCGCCGCGGCCGCGACTCTCGCGGAGCCCGCGATCGCGGCCGTGCCCGACGACGCGGTCGAGCTCCTCCCGGCCGAGGCCGCCCGCGACGCCGCGGCGGCGTCACGGGATGCCGCCCTCGCCGCGAGTACCTCGCTGGGCGCACGGGTAGAGCAGCTCGGCGCCGTCGTCGCCTCCGCGCGGCGTCGGATCGCGGCATCCGGGGCGCTGCTCGACGAGCAACGCCAGCTGCGGGAACTCGCCAACGCCGTCGAGGGCAAGGAGCCGAACGACAAGCGGATGCGCCTCGAGACCTACGTGCTCGCCGCCCGCCTCGAGGAGATCGTCGCGGCCGCGAACGCGCGCCTGCGCACCATGACGAGCGGCCGGTACGCGCTCGAGCACGACGACGCCATCGCCTACCGCAACGTGCAGTCCGGGCTCGGGCTCGCCATCCGCGACGAGCACAGCGGGCGCGCCCGAGCAACCCACTCGCTCTCCGGCGGCGAGACCTTCCTCGCCTCGCTCGCACTCGCCCTCGGCCTCGCCGAGGTTGTGCAGAACCAGGCCGGCGGCATCCGGCTCGACACCCTGTTCATCGACGAGGGCTTCGGCTCGCTCGACAGCGACACCCTCGAGATCGCGCTGAGCACGCTCGACTCCCTGCGGGCGGGCGGGCGAACGATCGGCCTGATCAGCCACGTCGAGGCGATGAAGGAGCAGATCACGGCGCACCTCGAGATCACGGTGTCGAGCAACGGATGGAGCGAGATCGCGGAGGCCCGAATGCTCGCCTGAGCGGGTGAGCAGGTGAGCAGGCGGGCGGGTGAGCAGGCGGGCGGGTCGCTGGGTGCGGACGTCGGCCGCGGCCCCCTCACCCAGCCGCGCCGCCCCTCCCCGACGCGCATCCAGCCGGAGTTATCCACGTATCGCCGCCGCATCGCCCGCACTGGGCGCTGAGGGGCGACTCTGGGGTGATGAAGCCGCCACACTACGACCCCGACCAGCTGCTCCCGCTCTCGACCCCCGAACGCATCGAGGGCAGGGTGCTCTCCCTGGT
>JAJAZI010000343.1 GCA_026785785.1 Microbacteriaceae bacterium | reverse complement strand
GTCATGCCGTGAAACCGGCCGCGCAGGTTTACAACTCAGGCGGATTCGCGGATGCCGCCGCGGCGCGCCGGCATTTCCGGGTACTGGATGCCGCCGAGTGAAATTTCTCCGGAGTGAGGAACTGCTCCTGCGGGGCGACGCGGCGGGGGCGAGTCCCGTCAGGCCTGACGCTTGGCACCGCGCACACCGCGCGCACCGCGCGCACCGCGCTGCCGGGACTGCGCAACCGCTCGAGCTGTGTTCGCAACTCCGGCGGATTTGCGGATGCCGCCGCGGCGCGCCGG
Organism: Microbacteriaceae bacterium; assembly: GCA_026785785.1. GTDB lineage: Bacteria > Actinomycetota > Actinomycetes > Actinomycetales > Microbacteriaceae > Marisediminicola. The sequence goes on along the minus strand of JAJAZI010000343.1, from coordinate 5,965 downwards.
CATTTCCGGGTACTGGATGCCGCCGACACCAATATCTCCGGAGTTGCGCACGAAGAGCTGGAGAACCGCCCCCGCACGGCGCTCCCGCGGGTCGAGTACACTTCGGCAGGTGTCAAACAACGTGAAATCGCCCTACGCCGTTCAGGTGTTCGATCTTCTGCACCGTCCGGGAGAGATGCGGGAGCGAGAACTCGACATCACTGTTCCCGAGGGGTTCGGCAACGCCGTCATCGGGGTACCGACGGGTGCGCAACTGCACATCGAGCTGCGGATGGAGTCCCTCCACGACGGCATTCTGGTGAGCGCCGAGGTCGATGGCGAGGCTGTCGGGGAGTGCGTCAGATGCCTCATCGAGGTGCGCATTCCGCTCGAGGTCGAATTGCAGGAGCTTTTCGCGTATTCTCAAGACGAAGCTTTTGAGTATGAGGTTCACGACGACACGATAGATATTGAACCCGTAGTCAGGGACGCGGTAGTGCTCTCACTACCGTTTCAACCGGTCTGCCAAGAAGATTGCCTCGGCCTGTGCCCCCAGTGCGGGGTGCGGCTTCTTGATAACCCGGGTCACGAGCACGAAGCACCCGTCGATCCCCGATGGGCGGCTTTGGCCGGACTCGCGGGTGAGACCGGGGAATCCGCCGAAGATGTAGATGGCGCCGAGAACAACGGCGCCACAGAAGAAAAGAGATAGTCATGGCCGTACCGAAGCGCAAAATGTCCCGCGCCAGCACCCGCGCGCGCCGCGCCCAGTGGAAGGCCACGCCTCCCACCCTCGTGAAGACCATCGAGAGCGGCAAGGTTGTCTACAGCCTTCCTCACCGCGCTCGCGTGGTCGAGGACTCGACCGGAACGCCCCTGTACATGGAATACAAGGGCCGCAAGGTCGCCGACGTCTGATCCGGCGACACACGAGTCTCGCGGGGTGAACAAGCCGGTGGGAGAGGGTGTGTCACGCGAACGCGCGAGCGATCTCGCGTCGCAACTAGCGGTTGATGTCAACGCAGGGCTCCTCGAGCTCGCGCTGACACACCGCTCTTTCGCGTACGAAAACGGCGGTGTGGGTCACAACGAGCGACTCGAGTTCCTGGGTGACTCGATCCTCGGCCAGGCCGTGACCGTGATGCTCTACAGCGACAACCCGACCCTCGACGAGGGAGAACTCGCCAAGAGACGGGCCAGTCTCGTCTCGAGTGTCGCCCTCGCCGAGGTGGCGCGCACGATCGGACTCGGCCGCTACATCCGTCTCGGCCGCGGGGAGGAGCTCACCGGGGGGCGCGACAAGTCGTCGATCCTCGCCGACACGGTCGAAGCCGTCATCGGCGCTGCCTACCTCTCGGCGGGACCGGAGGAGGCGACGGCGCTGGTCCTGCGTCTCATCGCGCCGCTCATGCTCGACCCCGATAGGTTCGGGGCCTCGATGGACCCCAAGACGAGCCTGCAGGAGCTGTCCGCTCGGCGCGGGCGCGGCATCCCGCGCTACCTGGTGACCAATAGCGGACCCGACCACTCGAAGCGATTCCTCGCGGCGGTGTCGCTCGGAGACGAGGCCCCCATCGCCACGGGCGAGGGGTCGAGCAAGAAGCACGCCGAGATGGCCGCGGCGCGCGACGCCTGGGCCACCCTCATGAACCTCTGACCGTGCCCGAGCTCCCCGAGGTCGAGGTGGTGCGCGCCGGCCTCGAACCGGCGGTCACCGGCGCCACCGTGAGCGCCGTCACGGTGTTCGACGACCGTTCCCTGCGCCGCCACGCCGGCCCCTCCGAGGACTTCATCTGGCGGATGACCGGACGCACCATCCTCGGGGCCGTCCGGCGCGGCAAGTTCCTCTGGCTGCCCCTGGATGTCCGTCCGGATGCGTCGGCGCCGGTCGCGGCATCCGCCGGCGAGGCCCTTGTCGCCCACCTCGGGATGTCCGGGCAGGTGCTGCTTCGCGGTCGCGGCACGGACGACCCGCTCACCCGCATCCGCCTCGAGCTCGAACACCCCGTGCACGGGCCGCTGCGGCTCAATTTCGTCGACCAGCGCATCTTCGGCTCGATGGCGATCGACGAGCTCATTCCCACTTCGGATTCGCGGCCCGGAGGCTACTCGGGAGCCGAGGTCGACGGCACGCCGCCGTGGCCAGCGCCGCTCCTGCCGAGCAAGGTCGCGCACATCGCCCGGGACCCGCTCGACCCCGCCTTCGACGACGCGCGGTTCCTCGCCGCGCTTGCGCGCCGCAATACGGGGATCAAGCGCGCACTGCTCGACCAGTCGCTCGTCAGCGGAATCGGCAACATCTACGCCGACGAGTCTCTCTGGGCGGCGCGCATCCACTTCGACCAGCCGACCGGCCGCCTCTCGAGGCCCCGGGCGAAGCTGCTCCTCGCCGAGGTGCGGCTCGTGCTCGGGCGGGCGCTGGCAGAGGGCGGCACGAGCTTCGACGCGCAGTACGTCAACGTCAACGGCGCATCCGGGTACTTCTCCCACTCGCTCAACGCCTACGGCCAGCACGGGCGCGACTGCCCGCGCTGCGGACGGCCGATCACCCGCGAAGCCTTCATGAACCGCAACTCCCACTTCTGCGCCTTCTGCCAACGCGTGCGCTGACGGTCCACCGCCCGGGGTTCTCAGAGGTCGAGGCGCCAAGTGCCGGGGTAGCCGACCGCCAGGAAGCCGATCCTCTCGTTGACCTGGAGCATGTGCCGGTTCTCCTCCGCGTTCCAGGTGTAGATGCACGGATGCCCAGGCGACAGCTCTTGGAGCCGCGCGAGGTTCGCGAGCTTGACGACGAGCCCGAGGAGGTGCCCGCGATGCGCCTTCACCACGATCGTGTCGTTCTGAAACACGGGGCGGTGCGCCTCGGCCGGCACCGCAAGGTTGCTGAACCCCACGAGGCGGTCGGATGCGTCGTGCCGCACGGCGCAGGTGAGCCAGAGTCGCCCCTCCGTCTCGTTGAGCGTGTCCTTGCGGCGCACCCTCTCCTGATCCCACAGCTCCGGCTGCCAGTCCGTCTCTCCCAGCGGCGGGTCGGTGCTCATGGCGGCGTGCAGCACGGCGAGGTCGGCGAGGCGGTGCTCGGGCGTCGGACCGGACCAGGACTCGAGTGAGTAGCCCGGGGGCGGGGAGACGTCGGTCACGACGGCCGGGAGCATCAGGCGGCTCATCCGTTCGACCTGCGCCAGACGGTAGCCGCGCGAGAGCAGGAAGCGGGCACCGGCGTCCTCGCGCGGCACCGAGCCGTACCCGGTGGGGGAGTCCAGCCGGGTACCGGCCACATCGGCCCGGTGCAGGGTGAACGCCTGGAGAATCGTTCGGCCCTCGCCAGCGGCGATCCCGGCAACCGTGTCGTAGAGCACACCCCCGATGCCGCGTCGGCGGTGCGAGGACGCCACCTCGACCGCGAGCCAGGCGGACGTCACATCCTCGCCGCGCTGCACCTCGTGCACGGCACGGCCGACGATGCGGCCATCGACCCTTGCCACGAACAGCCGCTTCGGCTCGTCAGGATCCTGCCAGGCGGGCAACAGCTCACGCGGCGTGAAGGCGAGGTCGAAGCTGCCCACGCTGTCGGCCTCGATCTCGTTGCGCACACGGGTCATCTCGACGAAATCGCCCGCGTCCGCGTCGTCGATGGATGCCGGGATCGCCAGCTCCTCGATCGTGAGCCCGCTCATGTCGCACCCTTCTGAGGACGAGGTCTGGCAAATAGCCTAGCCACCTGCCCGTCGGCGGGGGCAGGTGTCCGGTACCGTAGTGCCTGACGGCCCACCGGGCGCAAAGGAGAACGTCGCGTGCACCTGAAAAGCCTCACGCTCAAGGGGTTCAAATCCTTTGCGCAGCCCACGACCTTCGCCTTCGAGACCGGAGTCACCTGTGTTGTGGGGCCTAACGGGTCGGGCAAATCCAACGTCGTCGACGCCCTCGCCTGGGTCATGGGCGAGCAGGGCGCCAAGACACTCCGCGGCGGCAAGATGGACGACGTCATCTTCGCCGGCACCGCGACGAAGGGGCCGCTCGGCCGAGCCGAGGTCATCCTCACCATCGACAACGCCGACGGCGCCCTGCCGATCGAGTACTCCGAGGTCACGATCAGCCGCACCCTCTTCCGCAGTGGCGGGAGCGAGTACGCCATCAACGGCCAGTCCTGCCGGCTGCTCGATGTGCAGGAGCTGCTGAGCGATTCCGGCCTCGGCCGCGAGATGCACGTGATCGTCGGGCAGGGGCAGCTCGACGCCGTGCTGCGCGCGAGCCCGGAAGACCGTCGCGGGTTCATCGAGGAGGCCGCCGGAATCCTCAAGCATCGCCGCCGCAAAGAGAAGACGATCCGCAAGCTGGACGCGATGCAGGTCAACCTCACCCGGCTGAGCGATCTCGCGGGGGAGATCCGCCGCCAGCTCAAGCCGCTCGGGCACCAGGCCGAGATCGCCCGCGAGGCACAGTCCATCGCGAGCATCGTGCGCGACGCCCGAGCGCGAATCCTCGCCGATGACGTGGTGACGCTCCGCGCGTCCATCACCCTGCAGAGCCGCGGGGAGAGCGAACGCAAGACCGAGCGCATCGTGCTGCAGGAGCAGCTCGATCAGGCGCGCCTGCGCCAGCAGCGGATCGAGCAGGCCCAGGTCGGCGATGCCGTCGATGGCGCCCGCCGCATCGCGTTCGGGCTCGAGTCGGAGCAGGCCAGGCTCCGGAGCCTCTACACGCTCGCCAACCAGCGCCTCGCGCTTCTCGGGCAGCAGGCCCAGTCGCCGGAATCGACGACGGGGGTGTCGCCGCAGGCGATCGCCGACGCCAGGCACGAGGCCGAACGCCTGCGGGAGCAGATCCAGGCATCCGATGTGGCCTGGCGCAACGCCCAGGGGGCGACCGCCGTGGCGCGGGCCAACCTCGACGGGCTCGACGAGCACATCGCCGCACAGAGCGCCCTCGTCTCCCGGCACGACCTCGAGGTCTCGGGGCTCGCCGGACAGGTCGAAGCCGCCGGGTCGCGGCTCGCCGCCGTGCGCGGGGAGGTGCTGCGACTGCAGAACGGGCTCGACGCCGCACGCACTCGCATCCAGTCTGCGAGTGCGGAGTTCGCGTCTCTCGAGGCGGACGCCGCCGTCGTCGATTCCGGCGAGACGACCCTGGACACCGAGTACGAGACCGCGCTCGCCGAGGTCGGGCAGGCGGAGGCCGAGATCGACCGCCTGCGTGACGAGCTGCACGCACTCGAGCGCGAGCGCGACGCGCTCGCGGCCAAGGCGGGAGCGTTGTCGAGCGCGCTCGGCCAGAAGGACGGCTCCAGCGACCTCGTCGCGGCGAAGCTCGCCGGCATCCGCGGGCTCGTCGCCGAGCAGGTGCAGGTCGCGCCGGGCTACGAGGAGGCGATCACCGCGGCGCTCGGGTCGCTCGCCGACGCCGTGCTCGCCGACGACCGGGAGGCCGCGGAGAACGCCCTCTACCGGGCCCGGGCGCGCGAGATGGGACGAGTCGAGATCCTTCTCGCGGATGCCGGGACCTTCGGCGCCACCGCCGATCCGATACTTCCCGTCGGTGCCGTCACCGCCGCGAGCACCGTCACGGCTCCCGCCGGAGTGCTCGGAATCCTGTCGCACTTCGTCATCGCCGACGACCTGGGGGTCGCGCGCGCCGTCTGGTCGGGGTTCGACGGGGCCAGCAAGGACCAGTACACCGTGATCACGAAGTCGGGCGATGTGCTGAGCCAGTACGTCATGCGCGGCGGGTCGGGATCCAAGCGGTCGCGCATCGAGCTCGTCGCCGAGAGGGACGCCGCGGCCGCGCGGCTCGACGAGGTCACCTCGCTCATCGAGCGCGCCCGCTTCGCGCTCGCCGAGCAGCGCGGCAGCGTGACCGATGCCAAGGAGCAGTCGGCCGCGGCGCTGTCCGCGTTGCGTGAGTTCGACTCACGCCTCGCGGCGCGCACGCAGAAGATCAACCGGGCGCGAGTGCAGGTCGAGGCCGCGCAGGCGGAGGCGGAGCGCCT
>JAJAZI010000342.1 GCA_026785785.1 Microbacteriaceae bacterium | reverse complement strand
TCGCGTTCCAGACGCCGTTCTCGCCCGACAGGCCGAGGAAGTCGGTCGAGGTGGTGGCCGCGGTGACCTTCTTGAGCTCATCCTTCTCGAGCCCGACGACATTCTTGTCCCGGGCGAGGCCCGCGGCTTGCGCGGCGGTGAGCTCGGCCGAGAAACCGTTGAGCGCGAGCGTGTACGAGTACTCGACGCTCGCGTCGACGGAGGCTGCGACGTCCTTCTGCTTGCCCTTCAGGTACGCGGCGTAGCTCTTCACTGAGCGTTTGTCCGCGTTGAGCTGGTCGCCGGCGCCCGGGGCGGTGCGCTCCAGCGAGCCGGTTCCGCCCTCGTAGGTCGCGGCGGGCGCGTCGGCCAACGTCACGATGTAGCGGCCGGGCTCGAAGGTCACCTGGCGGTCGCTCCGGATGAGGCCCTCGGATGCCGAGGCGGACAGTGCGCCCGTCGAGGCGAGCCCCGCGGTGAGCAGGGTGCTCGCCGCGAGAGTCGCGAGAATTCGGCGGAAACGAACGCGGGAGGGCGCTAGGCCCGGATATGTGCTCACTAACAGTCCTTAGAAATGGCGAACGGTGATGACGAGCAACAGTCGGGTCTGTGCGCTGCCCACACCATAAGCACCTGCCCCCCGAATGTGGGTGGAACGTAACCTGTTCGTTACGCGAGATTTACTTCAGCTGCTCCGCTTTCAGGCAATTGCGAGCACCGCAGCGGAATAATGTTCACGGGGGTTCCGCCCACCCCAGCGAGGAGACACCGTGAACATCGTGCATCGACGTCGCGCCGCCTTCGCTCTCGGCGGGCTGTCCGTGGCGGCGACGCTCGTGGGCTGCACACCGGCATCCGCCCCCGCGAGTCCCGGAGCCGGCGCTGCGCCGACGAGCACCGGCAGCTACGCCGACGGCGAGTACTCGGCCACCGGCGAGTACCAGAGCCCGGGCGGACCGGAGTCGATTGAGGTGACGCTGGCGCTCGAGGGCAACCTCGTGACCGAGGTAACGGTCACCGGCAACGCGACCGCGGGCAACGCGCTCCGGTACCAGACCGAGTTCGAGGAGGGCATCGCCTCCGAGGTCGTCGGCGTGAACATCGACGATCTGGCGGTCGACAAGGTCGCCGGCTCGTCGCTCACGAGCGACGGATTCAACGACGCCATCGCGCAGATCAAGGCTGACGCCGACGCCTAGCCTCAGCTTCGACGCGATCGGCACGCGCTGGCAGATCGACAGCGCCGATCCGCTCCCAGCGCCGCTCGAGGCCGCCGTGCGGGCCCGCACCGAGGACTACGACCGCGCCTGGTCAAGGTTCCGCGACGACTCCCTCGTGCACCGCATCTCGGTCTCCAGTGGCAGCTTCGAGCTGCCGGCCGACGCGCCGGCCCTCCTCGAGGTGTACCGCACGCTCTACGAGTGCACGGACGGCGCCGTGACGCCGCTGGTCGGCCGGGCGCTCGAGCAGTGGGGCTATGACAGCGCCTACTCGCTGCGGCCGAGCGGTGACATCTCGCCCGTGCCCCGCTGGGAGGACGCGATCTCCTGGGACGGCCGCTCCCTGCACACCGCGCGCCCCGTGGTGCTCGACGTCGGCGCGGCCGGCAAGGGCTACCTCGTCGACCTCGTCGCGGACGTCCTCGTCGGCGCCGGAGTCACCGCGTTCACGATCGACGCGAGCGGCGACCTCCTGCACCGCGGCGGGCGGCCCCTGCGGGTCGCCCTCGAGCATCCGCTGGATCCCAGCAAGGCGGTCGGCGTCGCTCTCCTCGGCGACGGCGCCCTGTGCGCATCCGCCTCGAACCGGCGCGCCTGGCCCGGCGCGCACCACATCATCGACGCGCTCACCGGGGCGCCGACCAGGCGGGTCATCGCGACCTGGGTGACCGCGAGCTCGTGCCTCGTCGCTGATGGACTCGCGACCGCGTTATTCTTCGGGGAGCCGGAACGGCTCGCCCGCGAGTTCGATTTCGAATGGGTGCGGATGCTGCAGGGCGGGGCGTTCGAGCAATCATCCGGATTCGACGGGGAGATATTCGCATGACGGCCTGGCTCGATCGCGTCACCGGGCGCGTCACGATGTACCGCCTCGTGATCCTGCTGCTCGCGATCATCGGCATCGCCGCGCTCGTGCTGTCGCTCGTCGGCGAGCTGTTCTACACGCCGCTCGAGCTGATCGCGAGCATGGCTGTCGCCCTCGCGAGCACGGTCGTGGCCAATCGCGTCTTCGCCCTCGTCTTCCGCACGATGCCGCACCTGGAGTCGTCGATCATCACGGCCCTCCTGCTCTTCTTCCTGTTCCTGCCCTCGCTCGAGCCCGCCGAGCTCGGCACGCTCGCCATCGCCGGGGTGCTCGCGACGGCATCCAAGTACCTGATCGCCGTGCGCGGACGGCACATCCTTAACCCGGCGGCCGCCGGCGCGACCCTCGTCGCCGTGCTGCAGCTGCCGTCGGCCGGCTGGTGGGTCGCCACCGGCTCGCTGCTGCCGGTCACCCTCGTCGGGGCGTTCCTCGTGCTTTACCGCACCAGGCGGCTGACGATGGGTCTCGTCTTCGTGGCCGTGAGCGCGTCGATCCTCGTTGCGCGGCTGACCGCAAGCGGTCAGGGCGTCGCCGAGTCGGTGTCGACCACCTTCGCGTCGTATCCGATCATTTTCTTCGTCGGCTTCATGCTGAGCGAGCCTCTCACCATGGCACCCCGGCGGTGGCAGCAGCTCGCGATCGCGGCGCTCGTCGGTGTGCTGTTCACGGTGCCGTTCATGATCGGGCCGGTGTTCCTGTCATTCGAGTTCGCGCTCGTCATCGGCAACATCCTCGCCTTCATCGCCGGGCAGCGCCGCGCGATCCAGCTCTCCTACCTTGGCAAGAAGCAACTCACACCGACCTCGTGGGAGTTCCGGTTCCAGCCGAAGCGGCCGGTCGCCTTCCGCGCCGGCCAGTACATGGAGCTGACCGTGCCGCATCCGCGGGCCGACGCGCGCGGCAGTCGGCGCGTCTTCAGCATCGCCTCGCCGCCGACGCACGACGGTGCCGTCGCCTTTGCCTTGCGGATGACGCAGCCGGGCAGCAGCTTCAAGCAGGCGCTCCTCGGCCTGAGGCCGGGCGCGCGCGTGCGCGGCACCTCCGTCGGAGGCGACTTCCTGCTTCCCCGGGATGCCTCGCGGCCGGTGCTCCTCATCGCCGGCGGCATTGGGATCACCCCGTTCCTGAGCCAGCTCGGCCGGGATCGCGCGGCGGGACTCGCGCGCGACGCCGTGCTCGTCTACGCCGTGAGCGGCGTCGAGGAGCTCGCGTTCCGCGAGGAACTCCGCGAGGAGCGCGTGCTGGTCGTGAGCCCGGCCCAGCCGGACGATCTTCCCACGAGCTGGCACTGGATCGGCGCCGGGCCGCTCTCGGGCGAGCTGCTTGCCACCGAGGTGCCGGATCTGGCCGCCCGCGCGGCCTTCGTCTCCGGGTCGCCCGCCTCGATCGCACGGGCTCGCACGGCGCTTCGCGGCGCCGGTGTGAGGCGCGTGCGGACGGACTACTTCACGGGGTACTGAGCAGGCGTGCCGGACTGATTCACGGGGTATCGAGCAGGCGGGCCGGGGCCGTGTGTCCCTGTAGCGGGGGCGGGCTGCCCGTCGATACGTCCAGTCTGGGAAGTCAACCCCGCGCCGCCTGCCGGTGGTCGGGCCTAACGTGTTGATCGGACCACCCGATCGGGGGTTCCCCTTCTGAGAGAGTCATCAATGTCGATTGTGCACGACCAATTCCTGGAAGTCATCTCGGTCGGCGACGAAGCATGGCGAGTATGCGACAGGCGAGTTGACCCCGCCGATGCGACGCGAGTGCTCGGTTTCGTCGAATGGAGGCATGACCACTTCGAGCTCCTCCGCATCGGTGACGCATCGGCCGTCTGCGAACACTTCGATTGCCTGGACGCCGCCCTCGAGGAGCTCAGCCGTCGCCTGCGCAGTGTCGCCTCCGCGTCAGCCGCCTGAGCTGTGCGAGGTGTAGCCGGCCCGCCGGCACCCACGTCGCCGTGCCCGCAGCACTCAACCCCGCCGTCGGAAACTCAGGAACCCAGCACACGGCCGCCGACCCCGCCGCGGAACTTCGGCACCAGCATCCGCCCCGCCTCGACGGATTCCTGAATTCCCGACATCGGGGCCTCTTTCGCTGCAATTTGGATGCTGTCCAGGCGGTCCGGGCCGCGCAGCGTCCCAGCGCGTTCACAACTCCGGCGCTTTGGGACTGGCGCCGCGGAATCTGGGCCGCAGCCCAGCGAGAGAACCGAGACTGCCGGAATTGTGAACGGACATGCAGCGCACGACTGCCACCGGCGCGTCGACCACCGCCCGAGCCGGCCCAAACGGCGCCCGCCGTCGGAAACTCAGGAACCCAGCACTCAGGCGCCGAAACGGCCCCCAAAATTCCGGCGCCAGCATCCGCCGGCTCTGACGGGTTCCTGAATTTCCAACATCGGGCCATCGGCGCTTTCATCATTCAGGAGTGTGGGCCCAGTTTCGACTGTCGCGCCCCGGGATTCCGGGCCCCGTGCCCGTCAGAACACCCCCAACTCCTGAATAATGAAAGCAGTCAGATGAGGCCGAGCTCGGTGACGGCGGCGCGCTCGTCCGCGAGCTCCGCGGCCGAGGCGTCGATGCGCTGGCGGGAGAACTCGTCGATCTCGAGCCCGGGCACGATCTGCCAGTCGCCGCCCGCCGAGGTCACCGGGAACGAGCTGACCAGGCCCTCCGGCACTCCGTAGCTGCCGTCCGAGGGCAGAGCGGCGGAGGTCCAGTCGCCCTCTGCCGTGCCGTGCACCCAGTCGCGCATGTGGTCGATCGCGGCGTTCGCGGCGGAGGCGGCCGAGGAGGAGCCGCGCGCCTCGATGATCGCGGTTCCGCGCCGCGCGACCGTCGGGATGAAGTCGTTCTCGATCCAGGTTCGGTCGAGTTCGGGACGGCGGCCGTGGATGAGCGCGTGGCTCAGGTCGGGATACTGCGTCGCCGAGTGGTTGCCCCAGATCGTGACGCGGGAGATCGCCGAGACTGGTGCCCCGGTCTTGCGGGCCAGCTGCGACACGGCGCGGTTGTGGTCGAGCCGGGTCATGGCGGTGAAGCGCGGCCCCGGCACATCCGGCGCGTGCGAGGCGGCGATGAGCGCGTTCGTGTTCGCGGGGTTGCCGACGACGAGCACTCGGATGTCGTCGGATGCCGCGGCGTTGATCGCGCGGCCATGCGGCCCGAAGATCGCTCCGTTCGCGGCGAGCAGGTCTGCGCGAGCCATGTCGGCGGTGCGCGGACGGGAGCCCACAAGCAGTGCGACGTTGGCACCCTCGAACGCGAGGCTGGCGTCGTCGAAGACGTCGACGGATTCCAGCAGCGGGAACGCGCAGTCATCCAGCTCCATGGCGACGCCAGCCGCCGCGGCGACCGCCTGCGGAACCTCGAGCAGACGGAGCCGCACGGGAGTGCCGGAGCCGAGCATCGCGCCGGACGCGATGCGGAAGAGCAACGCATAGCCGATCTGCCCGGCAGCCCCCGTGACAGTCACCGTCGTCATCGCGCTAGCCCAGCCGCGCGGCGAGGTTCTTGTCGAGCGTGTCGAGGAACTCCTCGGTCGTCTGCCACTTCTGCTCCGGGCCGACGAGCTGCGCGAGGTCCTTCGTCATGGCGCCGGACTCGACCGTCGTGATGACGACGTCCTCGAGGGTCGCGGCGAAGTCGATGAGGGCCTGGTTGCCGTCCAGCTTTCCGCGGTGCGCGAGCCCACGGGTCCACGCGTAGATCGATGCGATCGGGTTGGTCGAGGTGGGACGACCGGCCTGGTGCTCGCGGTAGTGGCGGGTGACGGTGCCGTGCGCCGCCTCGGCCTCGACGACGCTGCCGTCGGGCACGGAGAGCACCGAGGTCATCAGGCCGAGCGAGCCGAAGCCCTGGGCGACGGTGTCGGACTGCACGTCGCCGTCGTAGTTCTTGCAGGCCCAGACGTAGCCGCCTTCCCACTTCATGGCCGAGGCGACCATGTCGTCGATGAGGCGGTGCTCGTAGGTCAGGCCAGCCGCGGCGAACCTGTCCTTGAACTCGGCCTGGAAGACCTCCTCGAAGATGTCCTTGAAGCGACCATCGTAGGCCTTGAGAATCGTGTTCTTCGTCGAGAGGTACACGGGGTAGTTGCGGCTCAGTCCGTAGTTGAGCGAGGCGCGGGCGAAGTCGACGATCGACTCGTCGAGGTTGTACTGCACCTGGGCGACACCATCTCCGGGCGACTGGTAGACCTCGAACTTGAGCGGCTCCGAGCCGTCTTCGGGGGTGAACTCGACGGTGAGCTTGCCCTTACCGTGGAAGCGGAAGTCGGTGGCCTTGTACTGGTCGCCGAAGGCGTGGCGGCCGATGATGATCGGCTTGTTCCAGCCCGGCACGAGGCGCGGGATGTTCGAGATGATGATCGGCTCGCGAAAGATGACGCCGCCAAGGATGTTGCGGATCGTGCCGTTCGGGCTCTTCCACATCTTCTTCAGGCCGAACTCCTCGACGCGCGCCTCGTCGGGCGTGATGGTCGCGCACTTGACGCCGACGCCGTGCTTCTGGATGGCGTGGGCCGCGTCGATCGTGACCTGGTCGTCGGTCGCGTCGCGGTGCTCGATGCCGAGGTCGTAGTACTCGAGGTCGATGTCGAGATAGGGGTGGATGAGCGTGTCTTTGATCGCCGTCCAGATGATGCGTGTCATCTCGTCGCCGTCGAGCTCGACGACCGTACCTTCTACTTTGATCTTCGACAAAAACGCGTCTCCCTGAGTCTGTTGTTCCGTCATGCAATGGGCCGCTGGTCAGCTTACCGGACGGCGTAACTATCTCGACATCGAGATAGTTACGCGGGCGTGGGGCCCGCCAGCGCGAAGCCATCCGGCGAACATCCGCTACCCCCTGTTCACCCAGCCCCACTACCCTGAGAGCATGGGTGCGCTGAAACTGGAAGAACTGTCCGCGAAAAACGCCGTCGAGGCGAACAACCTGTCCCTCAAGCCCGGGCAGGAACAGTTCATCGCCCCGGTGTCGTACGCGATGGCCGGCCCGTTCCTCGACCCGCACACCGGATGGTCGCGGGTGGTGACCGACGAGAATGACGGGGTCGTCGGGTTCATCCTGGCGAACTTCGACCCCGACGCCGCCGAGGACGAGTTCCGCAGCTGCATCTGGCGGATGAACGTCGACGCGGATGCCCAGGGTAAGGGCGCCGGGCGCTTCGCGGTCGAAGTCACGGCCGACGAGGCGCGCAAGCGCGGCTTCGACCGCCTCACCGTGCTGTGGGAGCCGGGCGACGACGGTCCGGAGGATTTCTTCCTGCGCGTAGGCTTCGTCGTCGTCGGCGAGACCCCCTACGGCGAGAGGATCGGCGCGCTCGCGCTCTAGTGGTGCTCGGGGACGATTTCGTGTCGCGCGTGGTC
>JAJAZI010000341.1 GCA_026785785.1 Microbacteriaceae bacterium | reverse complement strand
GAGTCCTACACGGCCCTGCTGCGCACCTCGACAGTCACCGCCCACCTCGCCTCGCGAACCGTGCGCTTCGCAACCGACCGGCTGACGGCGCTCGCGCAGGCCAAGGGATCGCTCGGAGTCGGCGTGCCGGAGATCCTCTTCATCTGCGAGCAGAACGCGGGCCGCTCCCAGATGGCCGCGGTGCTGACGAAGCATCTTGCCGGGGGTAACGTGCACGTGCGCTCGGCGGGGTCCGCTCCGGCGCGCGAGCTGAACCCGGCGGTGATCGCGGTGATGCAGGAGCTCGGCCTCGACATGACCGAGGAGTTCCCGAAGCCGCTCACCGATGATGTCGTTCAGGCAGCGGATGTCGTGGTCACCATGGGCTGCGGAGACGCCTGCCCGGTCTACCCCGGTAAGCGCTACCTCGACTGGGGTCTTTCGGATCCGGCCGGCGAGTCGATCGACACCGTGCGCGGCATCCGCGACGAGATCCGCGAGCGGGTCACCGCGCTGCTCGGGGAGCTTGCAAGCACCTCGGGCGATTAGCGGTAGTCGGCCAAGAGGCTGATGACACTGCTTTCTGGTGGCGTCGATGTCGCTGAGCGCTGGGTCACCCGCGGCCGGTTCGTCCCAGCTGGGTGACGTAACGGGGGAGTTTCCGGGGACACGCCGGTTTCGGTGGTCGCGAGTGTCGGCACGTCCCCGTTTCTCCTGTGCTGCGTGCGTGCGTGCGTGGGTGAGCGCGTGCGTGGGTGAGCGTGTGCGTGGGTGAGCACGTGCGTGCGTGCGGCGGCGAGGCGGCGTGGATGCCGTTGGGCAGGGTGGCTGCGTCATCGAACGGATGCGTGTACGCCAGCATCCACGGTCCCCGACGCGTCGTGGGGCGACGCCGCCGAGGAGATTTTGCGACACGCCGAGTCGTGCGGCCACGTAGTTGGGCGTGGTGCGGGAACTCCTTAGCTGTTCGTGGGGCTCGGCATTCTGGAGTCGTGCATGCAGGCAGGTCACCGACCTCAGCCGGCGCGGGCGGCGCGGGCGACGCGCAGCAGCTCGACCGAGACCTCCGACAGGCGTTCGGCCGCACCCGGATTGAGGGCGTAATCGCGCACCCCGTGGATTCCATCGACGATGTCGTCGACGACATCGGCCTCGTGGCAGTCCTCAAAGTAGCGGCCGCCGATTCCTGCGAGTGCCGGCGACGTCGCGAGCAGCCCCGACGTCGCGGCTCAATGCTCCAGCGTCTTCACCGGCAGGCCGTTGGCCGCCACGTATGCCTTCAGCGCGGCGAGAGCCGCCGGATCCCAGTGCCGGTGCAGGTTGGTCCAGATGCCGCCGGGCATCAGCGCATTGGCGGTAATGCCGTCTGCGGCCCAGCGGCGGGTTGCCTCGACCGCGAACAGCACGTTGGCCGTCTTCGACTGCCCGTCGGCGACGCCGGCGTCATATGGCCGGCGCGCGAAGAAGAGGTCGTCGAAGATCACCGGCGAGCTGCCGTGGCCGCTTGAGCTGACCACGACGATGCGGGCGGATCCATCGGCGGCGAGCGCGTCGCGCAGCCCGACGGCGAGCCCGAAGTGACCGAGGTGATTCGTCGCGAACTGCAGCTCCCAGCCCTGCGGGGTGGCCGCCCGCGGGGCGCTCATCACTCCGGCGTTGTTGACCAGGATGTGCAGCGGTCCGCGCCAGTCGGCGACGAGGGCGTCGACCGAGGCGAGGTCGGCCCATGCCGGAATCGAGGCGTTCCCTGGTGCCCGGCAGGTGCCCGGCCTGCGCAAGGAGGAGCTGGCGGTTCTCGCCGGGGTGAGCTCCGACTTCTACAGCCGGTTCGAGCAGGGTCGACAGGCCAACATCTCGCGCTCGGTGCTCGACACGCTCGCGCGGGCGCTCCGCCCAGGCGAGACCGAACACGCCCCCCTGCTCGATCTGGCCGACCCGACCGTGCCGACCCGACCGTGCCGACCCGACCGTGCCGACCCGACCGTGCCGACCCGACCGTGCCGATCCCGACCGTGCCGATCCCGACCGTGCCGACCCGACCGTGCCGACCCGACCGTGCCGATCCCGACCGCCCGAGGCCGCAGCGTATCCGCCCCGGTCCAACAGGCGGACCCCGGGATGCTGAGCCTCATGACCGCGCTCGACCACCTGCCGGTGCTGCTGCTGGGCCATCGTTCGGAGGTTCTCGCGAGCAACGCGATGTTCGGCGCGGTGCTGCGCGACTTGGTGCCAGGGTCGTCCTTTCCGCGGTTCCTCTTCCTCGACCCGCTCGCACGGGAGCGCATCCTCAACTGGTCCCAGTTCGCCTCGGCGCTCGTGGCAGCGCTGCGGCGCGACGCGGGCCGCCACCCGCGCGACCGGCGGCCGACCGCGCTGATCGACGAGCTGCGGGATGCGGATTGCGACGTCGCGCGCTGGTGGGACGACTACGGGGTGCGCGACTACGCATCCGTTGCCAAGAGCTTCCGCCATCCGATCGTCGGCGACCTGAGCTTCGACATCGAGATCGTCTCGCCGCCGCACGACCCCGACCAGCACCTCGTCGTCTACACCGCGCAACCGGGATCGCCGACCGCGGGCCTCCTTCCCGCACTGGCCAGCTGGCACCAGACCTCGGTGGACAGCCGGGCTCGCTAGGACCGTCGCGCGCGACAGGCGCGCTGCGCGTCGGGCACGCTGCGCGTTGGGCACGCTGCGCGCCCGGCTCGGCGCGTGTCGCGCGCGTCGGGCACGCTAGGCGCCCGGTTCGGCGCGTGTCGGGCAGGCTGCGCGCCCGGCCGTCCGGGCCGCCGGTCCCGATGCGCCAGAATTGACCTCATGGCCGATCGAAGAGGCGCGAGGTGAGCGTGATCCCGAACGACCAGACCGTGCTCGAGGCCGGTGTCAGGGTGACCGCAGCCCGCACCCTCGTTGACATCCTCGCCGAGACCGCCGTGCAGTATCCCGACGCCCTCGCCCTGCTCGACACCGACGGGGGAGTGAGCTACCGGCGGCTCGTGCGGATCGTGAGCGACCGCGCCTCGCAGCTGACCCGCAGCGGCGTGCGCCGAGGCGACCGGGTGGGCATTCGTATCCCGTCCGGATCGCGCGAACTGTACATCTCGATTCTGGCGACCCTTGTCACCGGTGCCGCCTATGTTCCCGTCGACGCGGACGATCCCGAGGAGCGCGCCCGGCTCGTCTTCGGCGAGGCTGGCGTCGTGGGAGTAATCGGTGTGGACGGCGTGCTCGCGCCGCACACGCACCCGCACTCGATGGGCGCGGGCGCTCGGCCGGTGGGTGATGGCGCGGGTCGCGCGGCCGACGCGGGTGCGGGGTCGGACGCCGATGGAGG
>JAJAZI010000340.1 GCA_026785785.1 Microbacteriaceae bacterium | reverse complement strand
CTCTTGGCCATGCCGCGCAGCGTCTGCACGACGTTCTGGTCTTCGACGGGCGTCGCGGTCTCGGCCTTCGGGCCGGGCTGCGCCGACCGGGGGGCATCCGCCGGGATCGGCTGGCTCTTCGCCACAACCGACGTGGTCCGCGCGACGGGCTGGCTGCCGCTCGCCGATGCAGCGGGCGCCGACTGCTTCGCGGCATCCGCGGGGGCTTCGGCTGCCACTGCCGGCAGCACCTCCTCGGGAATCTGCGGCTCCTGGCTCGGGTCGGCGACGGCGGCCTCAACCTTCCCGGCCGATGGCTCGGCTCCTGCGGAGAGCTCGGCTCCTGCGGCGGCCTCGGCTCCTTCGGCGGCCTCGACGGAGCCGGTCGGTGCGGGAGCGGTCACATCGGCGCGGTGGTAGCTCTCCAGAATGGGCCACCACGATTCGTCAACCGAGTTCTTGTCTGCGATGTACCTCTCGTACATCTCATCCACGAGCCATTCGTTGGCCCCGAATTCGCCTGAGGATGAATCCTCTGGCACGAGTCCGGTTACTTGGCTAGACACGGCCGACCGCCCACTTCCCTTGAGTCTCTGCATGGTTTGTCGCTATTGGCGTACGGCCTCAGACACGGTGTCCGCCGACGTTGGGGGCACAACGCCCAAGCTTAATCGCATTCCCGGAAGGGCACGACCGGTGCGGGAGGGAATAACGTGAAGCTATGAAGTTCTACGATGCGACGCCGCAGTACGACCTGACCTACTCGGATGTGTTTCTCGTGCCCAGCAGATCGGGAATCAGAAGCAGGCTCGACGTGTCGATCGCCCCGAGCGACGGAACGGGAACATCGATTCCGATCGTCTCGGCGAACATGAGCTCGGTGACCGGGCCGAGGCTCTCGGCGACCCTCGCGCGCCGCGGCGGCCTCGGGGTGCTCCCGCAGGACATGCACCTGCAAGACCTCGACGCGGCGATCCGCTGGGTCAAGGATCAGAGCGTCGCGTTCGACTCGCCGCTGTCCCTCCGGCCGGAGAACACCGTCGCGGACGCGCTGCGCCAGCTGCCGCCGGTGGAGGGCCACGGGATCGTGCTGCACGACGGGCGCGACCGATACCTCGGCTGCATTTCGGCGGCCCGCCTCGAGACCGCGCTGCCCGACGCCCGACTGGGCGACCTGCTGCACGGCCAGCTCGCCTCAATCGACGCCGACGACGTGCCGACCGCGCGGGAGGCCTTCGACCTCATGGTCGCCGCCGACCTGCAGTTCGCCCCGGTGCTCCGCCACGGCCACGTGATCGGCACGCTCAGCCGCACCAGCGCCCTGCGGTCGACGATCTACACGCCTGCCCTCGACGCATCCGGCCGGCTCAGGGTCGCCGCGGCGATCGGCATCAACGGCGACATCGCCCGCAAGGCGAAGGCGCTCGCCTCGGCCGGGGTCGACGTGCTGGTGATCGACACCGCGCACGGCCACCAGGACGGCACGATCGCCGCTGTCGAGACCGTTGCCGCCCTGGGTCTCGGGATTCCACTCGTCGCCGGCAACGTCGTCTCCTCCGACGGCGTCGGCGACCTCGTGCGGGCCGGCGCGAACATCATCAAGGTGGGCGTCGGACCCGGCGCGATGTGCACCACGCGGATGATGACCGCCGTCGGGCGCCCGCAGTTCTCGACGGTGCTCGAGACCTCCGTCGCCGCCCGCGAGCTCGGCGCCCATGTCTGGGCCGACGGCGGGGTGCGCTATCCACGCGACGTCGCCCTCGCCCTCGCGGCCGGCGCGTCGTCCGTCATGATCGGGTCCTGGTTTGCCGGCACCGTCGAGGCGCCGGGCGAGCTGGAGACGGATGCCGTCGGACGGCTCTACAAGGAGAGCTGGGGGATGGCCTCCACGAAGGCCGTGCACGACCGGTTCGACCGGCTCGGGGCCTATGAGCTGGCGCGGAAGACCCTGTTCGCCGAGGGCATCTCGTCATCGAGGATCTACCTCGACCCGCTGCGACCATCGGTCGAGGACCTGCTCGACATGATCACCTCCGGCCTGCGCTCCTCGCTCACCTACGCGGGAGCGACGACGCTGGGCGAGTTCGCCGAGCGTGCGCTCGTCGGCATCCAGTCCGCCGCGGGCTACGAGGAGGGAAAGGCACTCCCGGTCAGCTGGTGACCCACTGGACTGGTAATCGTGGTTAGGCGGCTGGCTCCCAGCGGGAAGCACAGTAGAATCGGCTGAATAATGGATGACCCCCCCTCTAGTCGCTTGTCCGGTGGCCGCCATGAATGAGTTCGTCCTGCTCGCCATCGGGCTCACGCTCACTGTTGGTACCGGATTCTTCGTCGCCTCCGAGTTCGCCCTCGTCAACCTCGACCGCTCCGAGCTCGAGGCTCGGCAAGCCCGCGGCGAGAAGAACCTCACGATCACGATTTCCGCTCTCAAGATCACCTCGACGCACCTCTCGAGTGCGCAGCTCGGCATCACCCTGACGACCTTGCTCGCCGGGTACACCCTCGAGCCGGCGTTCAGCGCGATGCTGCGCGCACCGCTCGCGGCCGTCGGCCTGACCGGCACGGCGCTCACCGTGATCGCAAGCATCCTCGCCATCACCGTCGCGACCCTGCTGTCGATGATCATCGGCGAACTCGTGCCAAAGAACTTCGCCCTGGCCCTGCCGCGGGCGACCGCGAAGGTCGTGATCCCGTTCCAGGCGGGTTTCACCTTCCTCTTCAAGCCCGTCGTACGCTTCCTCAACAACACCGCCAACTCGATCCTCCGCTCGATCGGCGTGGAGCCGAAGGAGGAGCTGTCGTCCGCGCGCACCGCGGAGGAGCTCACCTCTCTGCTGCGCCGATCCGCCCGCGAGGGCAGCCTCGACCGCGACACGGCCACGCTGCTCGCCCGCACGATCGCGTTCAGCGAACACGTCGCCTCCGACGTCATGACGCCGAGACCGCGCGTCACGAGCGTTGATCGCACGGCATCCGCTCAGACCGTCATCGACCTCGCCCGGCAGACCGGGTTCTCCCGCTTCCCGGTGATCGACGACAGCATCGACGACGTCGTGGGCCTCGTGCACATCAAGCAGGCGGTCGCGGTCCCGCGCGCGAAACGGTCCAAGGTTCCCGTGTCGGCGCTGCAGACTGAAGCGCTGCGGGTTCCTGAGACGATGAAGCTCGACACCCTCATCGGCGAACTTCGACTGGATGGCTACCAGATGGCCATCGTCGTCGACGAGTACGGAGGAACCGCGGGCGTCGCGACCCTCGAGGACCTGGTTGAAGAGCTCGTGGGCGAGGTCGCCGACGAGCACGACAGGGCCAGGGCCGGTGTCGTGCGATCGCGCGACTGGCTGACGTTCCCGGGCAGCCTGCGTCCGGACGAGCTGCTTGAGCGGGCGGATGTCACCGTGCCGGAGGACGGCCCCTACGAGACCGTCGGCGGCTTCATCATGAGTGAGCTCGGCCAGCTTCCGGTCGTCGGTGACATCGTGAGCGTCGAGGCGGGCATCTTCCGGGTCGAGCGACTCGACGGGCGCCGGATCGACCGTCTGAGGTTCACTCCCACCCCCGTGCCAAGCGAGACGACCCCAGTGACGAGCGAGAAATGACCGACGCAGACTGGTGGGGACTCGCGTGGCTCGTGATCCTGCTCGCCATGAACGCCTTTTTCGTCGGCGCCGAGTTCGCCGTCATCTCGGCCAAGCGATCCCAGATTGAGCACAAGGCCGAGGCGGGCAATCCCGCAGCCAAGGCCGCTCTCTACGCGATGGAGCACGCGACGCTCATGCTCGCGACGAGCCAGCTCGGCATCACCGTGGCGTCGCTGCTCATCCTCAACGTGTCGGAGCCGGCGATCCATCACCTGCTCGAAATTCCGCTCGCGCTCACCGGCCTGTCGGTCGAGGTGATCGGCACCATCGGATTCGTTTCGGCTCTGGCCATCGTGACGTTCCTGCACGTCGTCCTCGGTGAGATGGTGCCGAAGAACCTGTCGTTCTCCGTGCCCGACCGCGCGGTGCTCCTGCTCGCACCGCCGCTCGTGTTCGTCTCGACGATCTTCCGTCCGGTGATCGTGTCGCTCAACGCAATCGCGAATGGCGTGCTGCGCCTGTTCAAAGTGGAGCCCAAGAGCGCGGCGACGAGCGCGTTCACCTGCGACGAGGTCGCAACGATTGTGGCGACCTCGACCAAAGAGGGGGTGCTCAACGACAGCATCGGTGCCCTCTCGGCGGCGTTCGAGTTCACCGAGAAGAAGGTCAAAGACATCTTCGTCGCCATGCCCGACCTCGTGTCGCTCTCCGAGGCGGCGACGCCCAAGCAGGTCGAGCGCGCGGTCGCGCGGCACGGGTTCTCCCGCTATGTGCTCGTCGACGACGGAGGCCTCCCCACCGGCTATCTGCACCTCAAGGACGTCATCGACCTCGAGGACGCCGAGGAGTTCGAGGAGCCCGTCCCGCCGAAGCGGATCCGCCAGCTCATCGCGATCGATCGCGAGATGGACCTCGAGGACGCCCTCGCGTCGATGCGCCGGTCTGGCACCCACCTCGCACGCGTGTTCGACGAGTCGGGCACCACGCAGGGGGTGCTGTTTCTCGAGGACATCATCGAGGAGCTCGTCGGAGAGGTCCGGGACGCGACCCGGCGGATCTAGCCGGCGCACGGGAATTAGCAGGGGCGTTGTCGTGAGTGCTCGCCGTCGCCGTGCCGCGGGTCGTGCACCGGCAGAGATTAGGCGAGTACGGAGCAGTGGCCGGTTTCGGGGCCTGCGCCTCGGGGGCGGATGCTGCGCGTGGTTTTCCGAGGCGCGGTGCGCCCGGGGCCGCAGCATCCGCGAACACAACGCTCGCCGGTCGGTACAACGCTCGGCCGGGGGCACGACACCTTGCGCGGGCACTACGCGCCTGCGCGGGTACTACGCGCCTGCGCGGGTGGCGGAGTGCCCCATTCGGCGTCGGCGTGGGAGAGCGATCCGCTCACGCGGGCAGCACGCGCGAACGCGTGTGGCCCACCTCCCGCGCGAGCGCGCCTCACCTGCGAAGCTCGCT
>JAJAZI010000339.1 GCA_026785785.1 Microbacteriaceae bacterium | reverse complement strand
GCTGCCGCCTCGGCGACCCCGGCCCTGACAGCCTCGAGCCGCTCCCCCACGCTCTCCGTCACCGGTTACCGCAGGAAATCGGGAACATCCAGGTCGTCATCCTCGTCCTTGTCGAATACCGGGTCGGGCGCGGCGGGAAGCTTGGGCTCGCTCCACCGCTGCTCTCCCGTCTGGGTCAGGGTCGTGCCGCCGAAGCGTGGCGAGCCGTCGCCGACGGCAGCGGCGGATGCCGTGGCGGGCGCGGAGACCGGGATGGGCAGGGAGACGTCCTGGTGGTTGAGGCCCCGACGGTCGACTCTCTTGACCTCTGGCTCGCCGCCGTCGAAGCCGGCGGCGATCACGGTCACCCGCACCTCGTCGCCGAGGGTGTCGTCGATGACGGCACCGAAGATGATGTTCGCCTCGGGGTGCACGGCCTCCTGCACGAGTCGCGCAGCATCGTTGATCTCGAAGATTCCGAGGTTCGATCCGCCCTGAATCGACAGCAGAACACCGTGGGCACCGTCGATCGACGCCTCGAGCAGCGGAGAGGCAACGGCGAGCTCGGCCGCCTTGATGGCGCGGTCGGCGCCGCGAGCGGAGCCGATGCCCATGAGCGCGGAACCGGCGCCCTGCATGACCGACTTCACATCGGCGAAGTCGAGGTTGATGAGGCCGGGGGTCGTGATGAGGTCGGTGATTCCCTGAACACCGGCGAGCAGCACCTGGTCGGCGGTCGCGAACGCTTCGAGGAAGCTGATGCCGCGATCGCTGATCTCGAGGAGCCTGTCGTTGGGCACGACGATGAGCGTGTCGACCTCGCTCTTGAGCGCCATCACGCCGACTTCGGCCTGCGCCGCGCGGCGCTTGCCTTCGAACCCGAACGGACGGGCCACGACACCGATCGTCAACGCGCCGATGGACTTCGCGATGCGCGCGACGACGGGGGCGCCGCCGGTGCCGGTTCCGCCGCCCTCACCGGCGGTGACGAAGACCATGTCGGCGCCGGCGAGAGCCTCTTCGATCTCCTCGGCGTGGTCTTCCGCTGCGCGGCGTCCCACCTCCGGGTCGGCGCCCGCGCCGAGCCCGCGGGTCAGTTCACGGCCGACGTCGAGCTTGACGTCGGCGTCGCTCATCAGCAGCGCTTGCGCGTCGGTGTTGATGGCGATGAACTCGACGCCGCGAAGGCCGAGTTCGATCATCCGGTTGACGGCGTTCACGCCGCCGCCGCCGATGCCGACGACCTTGATGACGGCCAGGTAGTTTTGATTTGAGCTCACGTCAGGCCTCCGCTAAGTACTTTCAACCTCCAGTAGAGGCTTAAAGTTATACTTGGTATATCTATTTCTTGTTCCGAGGTTAAGTGGCAGCCCGCCGCTCGGCTCGCGCGAGACCCGCGTGTCGCAAACTCGCCGAGGAATTTGTGGGCCGGGCCGCGGGACTCCCGAATGCCGGCGGGGATGGGGCGGTCAGCGGTAGGTGAGTTGCCCCGGTGCGGAGACGTTGTACTCGATCACGTTCGGGTAGTTCTGGGCGAGCGCGGCCGCAAGAATGCGGGCCTTGATCGCGGAGTCGTCGGCGCTCCCCCAGATGATCTTTGCTCCGCCGCCTGCCAGGGTCAGCTGCACGTCGTCGCGTGTGCCGGCGACGATGGTGTCGAGCTGGACGAGCACGGGCTCCGGCAGGGCGATCAGCACCTCGACTGCCGCGTCGAACGCCGCGCTGTCGGAACCCGCTCCGCCGATGTCGATGAGGGGAACGCCGGGGATGCGCGCCTGGGACCTCTCGATGACCACCCCGGCGGGGTCGACGAGGTCGAACCCGGATCCGGTGGCGAGCGACCCGACCGGCTCGCGCTCCACGATGTGGATGATGAGCCTGTGCGGCGGCACCGTCTCGGTCACGTAGCTGCGGACGAGCGGGAAGTCGCCTAGCTCCTCGGTGATGCGGTCGAAGTCGATCAGGGCGAGCGGGGTCCCGAGCTGTCCGTCGACCACCGAGTGAATATCGTCGGGGTTCAACCGCGACGTGCCGTCGATCTGGATCGTCTTGAGTGCGAGAAGCGGCGAGTAGACGGCGACGGCGACGAGTGTCGCCATCGCCACAATGATGCCCAGCGTGACGGTCCAGACTACGCGGCGACGACGGCTTCGCCGCGTGAACCGGCGCACCTCGCTCTTCTCGAATCGGCGTCGCTGTCGTGCCGCGCGGCTCACCGCACGCCGAGAGGCGCGGTCCGAGGCGGCGGTCGGAGCGGCATCCGCGGCGCCTGGAGCCGTTCCGGGCACGCTCGCGGGCACCGTCCGGGAGCTCGGCGCGGTGGGTCGCGCCTACGCCGGGCCCGCCGGGCCCACGTGGGTCGCCGGGCTCTCCGGGCCCACGTGGGTCCCCGGGCTCTCCGGGGTCGCCTCCGGCGCGGGTGCTTTCGTCCGGCGCCGGGGCTTGGTATCTGAGATTGGGGCAACGACCTGGGGCCGGTCGAATCCCTCAGGGCGCTTCATGCATCCGTGAGCGAGTCGTCGCCGCGAGCGCTGCGAGTAGCTGCGGAATGATGAGGTAGATGTCGCCGCCGCCCATGGGGATCAGGAGATCGCCGGGCCTCGCGACCTGCACGGCGCGTTCGACGGCGCTCTCCCAGTTGTCGAGGTACTCGCCGCTTCCCTGCACGCGGAGACGCTCGGTGATGAGAGCGCCGGTGACGCCGGGTTCGGGATCCTGCCGTGCGCCGTAGACGGGAACGACGATGGTGTGGTCGGAGAGGTCGTCGAAGACGTCGGCGAACTCCTGCGCGAGCATCCGCGTGCGGCTGTAGAGGTGCGGCTGGAAGATGGGGATCAGGCGGCCATCGCCGACGACGCCGCGCGCCGCCGAGAGCGCCGCGCGGATCTCGGTCGGGTGGTGGGCGAAGTCGTCGTAGACGCGCACTCCGCCCACGTCGCCGCGCAGCTCGAAGCGGCGCTCGGTGCCGCCGAAGGTCGCGATCGCGTCGAGGCTCGCGCGTGGGTCGAAGCCGAGCCCGGTGAGCACGGCGAACGCGCCGGCGGCGTTGAGGGCATTGTGCAGCCCCGGCACGCG
>JAJAZI010000338.1 GCA_026785785.1 Microbacteriaceae bacterium | reverse complement strand
GGCCGTGGAAGATGTTGCCGCCGGGCATGTTGAGCGCCGCCTCGATGTCGCGGGTCGTCTTCGTCTCGATCGTGGGAGCGCCGTCGGCATCCGCTAGCAGCAGCGGCTCGATCGGCTCGGCGAGCACGCTGTTGAGTGAGGCGAGCACCGAGGCCTGCAGCCGCGCTCGCATCGCGTCGGAGTTGCCCGCGGTGATCATCCGGTCGGGGGTGTGCAGCGCGAACACCGTGAGGGTGTGCGCGCCGGTTGCGGCGAGTTCGGGGGACAGGATGCTCGGGTCGCTGAGCGAGTGGCAGTAGATCTCCGCCGGCAGCGGCTCCGGTACGTCGCCGGCGCTCGCTGCGCGGTACGCGGTCTCGAGCTGGGAGTAGGTCTCGTTGATGTGGAAGGTGCCTCCGAAGGCGGCGGCCGGGTCGATGCCGGTCTCGCGCAGGGCAGGCAGCCGCTTCAGCAGCAGGTTCACCTTGACCTGCGCGCCCTCCGGCTTCTCGGGCGGGGCCTCGCCGAGTAGGCCCGCGAGCACGTGCGGGGCGACCCCGGCGAGCACGGTTGAAGCGCCGAGGGTGTGATCGGTGTCGCCGCGCCGGTAGCGCACCTCGCCGTCCGGGGTGATCGAGGTGACGAGGGCGCCGGTGACGATGCGTGCGCCCGCCTGCCGGGCGGCCCGCTCGAGGGCGCCGCTCACGGCGCCCATCCCGCCCACGGGAACGTCCCAGTCGCCGGTCTCGTTGCCGATCACGTGGTAGAGGAAGCAGCGGTTCGCTGCGAGGGTCTCGTCGTCGGCCGACGCAAAGGTGCCGATCAAGCCGTCTGTCAAGGCGACCCCGCGCACGAGGTCGTGCCGGAATGACGCCTCGATGTGCCGCCCGATCGGCTCCTCGACGATCGACGCCCACAGCCGGTCGTCGCCGAGGGCGCGCTTGGCCTCGTCCCGTGTCAGCAACGGATCGCAGACGGTCGGGAACAGGGCGCGGGCCACGCGGCTCGTCCCCGAGTAGAAGACGCCCCAGGCCGCGGCATCCGCTCCCGCCGCGATCGAGTCGAACGAGCGTGCCGTCGCCGCCGGGTCGCCGTTGTCGACGAGGAGCCCGCGGTCGGTGCCCGGCTCGGGCGTGTAGGAGGAGTAGCGGCGGCGGATGAGGGCGATGTCGAGGCCGAGCTCGCGGATGATGCGGGCCGGCAGCATGCTCACGAGGTAGGAGTAACGCGAGAGGCGGGCGTCGATCCCCGCGAAGGCCTGGGCCGAGACGGCGGCACCGCCGACGTTCTCGAGCCGCTCGAGCACGGTGACGGTGCGGCCGGCGGCCGCGAGGTAGGCCGCGGCGACGAGGCCGTTGTGGCCACCGCCCACGATCACGATGTTGCGGGCGGTCATGTGGTCGTGGGTCATGTCGAGAGCCTAGTTCGTGCGCGCGGACTCCTCATTGTGGGCCGCGAACTCGACCGAGCGGGAGAGCACCCGGCGCACCGCGCGGATCGCTCGCCGGCTTGCGCTCGCCGCGCGCGCCGAGGTGAACACCGTGCGGCGCGGCGCCCTGTCGAGCTCCACGGTCTCGACCGACGGCGCCCGGCTGGCCCGGACGAGGTCGGGCAGGATCGCCGCGGCAGTGCCCGACTCGATGACGCGGATGTGCGCCATGAGGTCGGCCGTCTCGAACCGCAGGCCGGGCTCGAACCAGGCCTGCCGGCACGCCTGGTTCGGCCCAGTGCCGCGGCGCCGCACCGCGCGGCTCCATCACCCAGGCGTCGGCGCTCGCTCCCGCGAGCGAGCGAGCGGATGCCGGCGCCAGGCGGGGTGCCGAGGCGCAGGGCATCCGCGCGCAGTGCGACGCGGTCGAGGTCGCCGACGATCAGCGCGGCGTGGCCGGGATGCTGCTCCGCGACCACCAGGTTGACGTCGCGCGCCCAGACGGCCGAGACGGTGGCCTCGCTCTCACGCTGCACGACCTCGATGCGCAGCCCCGGATGCGTGGCCGGGAGCCGGGTGAGCGCCTGGGGCACGAGATCGTGAGCGCTGCCGACTGGACGACCGCGATGCGCACCGTGCCGGCCGACGGACTGGAGCGAGCCGGTGAGGTCGGCCCCGGCGAGCTCTATCCGGTCGAGCAGGAGGGTGGTGTGGTGAACGAGCACCTGGCCCTGGGGCGTGAGCAGCACCCGGCGTCCACTCTTCTGCAGCAGTGGCACCTCCGCCTCGGCCTCACGCAGACCCAGCTTCTGGGAGACCACGAACGGGGAGTGCGACAGCGCCGCGGCCACGGCCGCGAGGGTGCAGCGGATGCTCAGCTCGCGCAGCAGGCTCGGGCGGCGCAGGTGGAGCGTCCGGCTCCCCTGACAGATGAGTAGAACTGATTGATATTAATAAAGAAAGGTCACGTCACCTTATCGTTTGTGACCGTCACACTGGGAACACCCGACCGATCCCCGCTCAAAGGTTTACCCTCGTGACTATGTCGAATGAGCTCGCTGGTACTCCCGTGCGACCGCACAACATCTCCTCCGAAACCATTGCAACGGTGCGGCGATGGCTTGCCGAGAGCGCCGATACCGCGCCCGACACGTCGGCGGAGCGGCTGGCCGGGGTGCTCAAGGACCCGGTCGGGCTCGACTTCACCATCGGGTTCGTCGACCGGGTCGTGCGCCCGGAAGATCTCAAGGTCGCCGGCAAGAACCTGGAGACGCTCTCGCGCAACATCCCGGCGTTCCTGCCCTGGTACATGCGCATCGCGATCCAGCTCGGCGGCGGATTCGCCCCGATCCTTCCGTGGCCGATCGTTCCGATCTCCCGTGCCGTGCTCCGCCGGATGGTCGGGCACCTCATCCTCGACGCGCGCCCGGAGAAGCTCGACAAGAGCATGCAGGAGCTCCGCAGCCAGGGCATCCGGCTCAACCTCAACCTGCTCGGCGAGGCGGTGCTGGGCGACGGCGAAGCCGACCGCCGGCTCGAGGGAACCCGCGCCCTGCTCGAGCGCGACGACGTCGACTACGTCTCGATCAAGGTCTCCTCCGTGGCGAGCCAACTCTCGATGTGGGCCTTTGACGAGACCGTCGAGCGTGTAGCGGCCCGGCTCACCCCGCTATACGAGCTCGCCGCGGCATCCGGGGCCACCAAGTTCATCAACCTCGACATGGAGGAGTTCCGCGACCTCGACCTCACGATCGCGGTCTTCGAGCGGGTCCTCGAGAACCCCAAGCTGAAGGGCCTGGAGGCCGGCATCGTGCTGCAGGCCTACCTGCCCGACGCCCTCGGCGCGCTGCAGCGGCTCACCGTGTGGGCGACCGAGCGCCGGGTCGCCGGCGGCGCCGGAATCAAGGTGCGCGTCGTCAAGGGCGCGAACCTCGCGATGGAGCACGTCGACTCCGAGCTGCACCACTGGCCGCTCGCGACCTACTCCACCAAGCAGGACACCGACACGAACTACAAGCGGGTGCTCGACTGGGCCCTCACCCCCGAGCGGACCGATGCCGTGCGCATCGGCGTCGCCGGGCACAACCTCTTCGACCTCGCCTTCGCCTGGCTGCTCGCGAAGGACCGCAAGGTCGAGTCGCGGATCGAATTCGAGATGCTTCTCGGCATGGCGACCGGACAGGCGGATGCCGTGCGCCGCGACGTCGGCGGGTTGCTGCTATACACACCGGTGGTGCGCCCCACCGAGTTCGACTCCGCGATCTCCTACCTGATCCGCCGGCTCGAGGAGAACGCGAGCCCGGAGAACTTCATGTCGGGAGTGTTCGAGCTCGCGACCTCGGAGAAGGTCTTCGACCGCGAGGCCGAACGGTTCCTCGCCTCGCTCGCGCAGCTCGACCAGACCGTGCCCCGGTCGAACCGGGTGCAGAACCGCGACGCACCCGCTGCGCAGGCATCCATCGACACGTTCGAGAACACCGCCGACACAGACCCGGCGATCGCCGCCAACCGCGACTGGGGTCGGCGCATCCTGCAACGATCCGCGACCTCCACCCTCGGCGCCAGCCAGCTCGCCGGCGCGAAGGTCACCGACGCCCAGACCGTCGAGGTCATCGTGCGCAGAACCGCCGCAGCCGGAACGGCCTGGGGCGAGCGCGACGCCGAATCACGGGCGAAGGTGCTGCACGGGGCGGGGAATGCCCTCGAGGCAGCCCGCGCCGAGCTCATCGTGGGCATGGCGAGCGAGACCGGCTAGACGATCGCCGAGGGCGACGTCGAGGTGAGCGAGGCCATCGACTTTGCCCACTACTACGCCGAG
The DNA here is from genome assembly GCA_026785785.1 of Microbacteriaceae bacterium. Classification (GTDB taxonomy): domain Bacteria; phylum Actinomycetota; class Actinomycetes; order Actinomycetales; family Microbacteriaceae; genus Marisediminicola. Next base: position 2,204 of record JAJAZI010000338.1, on the reverse strand, counting down.
CGCGCGCTCGACCTCGAGAAGCTCGAGCGGGCGTTGTTCGTGCCGTCGAAGCTCATCGTCGTGACGCCGCCCTGGAACTTCCCGGTCGCCATCCCGGCCGGCGGTGTGCTCGCTGCACTCGCCTCGGGCGCTGGCGTGATCATCAAGCCGGCCCCGCAGGCCAGGCGCAGCGCCGCCATCATGGTCCAGGCCCTCTGGGACGGCGGCGTCCCCCGCGACGTGCTCGCACTCGTCGACGTCGAGGAAGGCGAGCTCGGCACCCAGCTGATCACCCACCCGAGCGTCGGCCGCGTCATCCTCACCGGAGCCTGGGAAACTGCCGAGCTGTTCCGTAGTTGGCGCTCCGACCTCCCGCTGCTCGCCGAGACGAGCGGCAAGAACGCCATAATCGTGACCCCGAGCGCCGACCTCGACCTCGCCGCCGCGGACATCGTGAAGAGCGCATTCGGGCACGCCGGGCAGAAGTGCTCTGCGGCCTCGCTCGTGATCCTGGTCGGCAGCGTCTCGAAGTCGCCGCGGTTTCGCCGCCAGCTCGAGGATGCCGTGCGCGCCCTGCGGGTCGGCTGGCCGCACGAGCCGACGACGCAGATGGGCCCGATCGTCGAGCCCGCCGCCGGCAAGCTGCAGCGCGGGCTCACCGTGCTCGCCGAGGGCGAGAGCTGGCTGGTGACACCCTCGCAACTCGACGACACCGGACGGCTCTGGTCCCCCGGCGTGCGCGACGGCGTCGTGGCCGGCAGCGAGTTCCACCTCACCGAGTATTTCGGCCCGGTGCTCGGCATCATGCACGCCCTGACCCTCGACGAGGCGATCGCTTTGCAGAACGCGCCGGACTACGGGCTCACGGCGGGCATCCACTCGCTTGATCCGGCGGAGATCGAGCAGTGGATCGACGAGGTCGAGGCCGGCAACCTCTACGTCAACCGTGGAATCACCGGCGCGGTTGTGCGCCGTCAGCCCTTCGGCGGTTGGAAGCGCTCGAGCGTCGGCACGAGCACGAAGGCCGGCGGACCGAATTACCTGTTTACCCTCGGCAACATCGAGGCGATTTTCGCGAAGCCCCGCGGTTCGGTTCGGCTCACGGGCCTCAGCCCGAAGGTCAAGAAGGTCATCGAGGCGTCGCAGGCCGGCATCGCCTTCGACGAGTTCGACCGGGTGCGCGCGGCCGCAGTGAGCGACCAGGCCGCCTGGGAGGCCGAATTCGGCGCCACCCGCGACGTGTCGGGCCTCGCGGCGGAGCGCAACGTGTTCCGCTACCGGCCGATCCCGGTCACCATCAGGCTCTCCGAGGACGCCTCGCAGGTGCAGCTGGTCCGGCTGCTCGTCGCCGCGACGATCACTGGGACGCCCGTGTCGATCAGCACCGCGGTTCCCGTCGCGGCCGGTCTCGTCGCGCTCCTGCGCAGCGAGACGAGCCCGCTCGCGGCGAGCGCGCCGGTCGTGGAGACGGATGCGGCGTTCGCCGCTCGCGTCGCGGCGTCCGACACGCCGCCAGAGCGCATCCGGCTCATCGGCGGGAGCGCGGCGCTTCTCGCCGACGCCCTTGGCGGCAGCCCCGATGTCGCGATCTACTCCGGACCGGTCACGACCGAGGGCAGGGTCGAGCTACTGCCGTTCCTGCGCGAGCAGGCGATCAGCATCACGGCGCACCGCTTCGGTAATCCGGACCCGGCGTCGCGGATCCGCACCCTCTGACCCCTCGCTTTCATCATTCAGGAGTAGCGGCCCGGGGTGGGCTTTCAGAATTCAGGAGTTCCGGGTGCGGCGGGCTTTCAGAATTCAGGAGTTTCGGGTGCGGCGGGCTTTCAGAATTCAGGAGTTTCGGGTGCGGCGGGCTTTCAGAATTCAGGAGGACGGCCGGGCCAAGGGGCGATTGAGCAGGAGCTCGAGCGGGCGGATGCCGTGAAGTGGGCGGTTCAGGCCGGTTCCGGCCGCATCCGGCCCCCGGTCTCCTGAATTCTGCGCGGAGCAGCCGCAGCAAACTCCTGAATGATGACACCGGCAAGCCGGCCCACCTCCTGAATAATGAAAGCAGTGCCGGTGCCAGCTCAGCGGCCGGCAGCCCCCCCGCTCCTGAATTACGAAAGCAACTCGGGGTGGTGGATCGCCGCCACGTCGGGGTGCGCGCGCAGACGGCTCTTGAGGGCATTCTCGCCGTAGGTTCGGAAGATCGGGTTTGCGGGATCGACCGTGATGCCGGGCGC
>JAJAZI010000337.1 GCA_026785785.1 Microbacteriaceae bacterium | reverse complement strand
GTTGTTGACGATGATCTCGGGAGCACCGAGGTCGAGAAGGCGACGCAGGCGGTTGTTGCGGTTGATCACGCGACGGTAGAGGTCGTTGAGGTCGGAGGTCGCGAAGCGGCCACCATCCAGCTGCACCATCGGGCGAAGCTCCGGCGGGATGACCGGGACGACCTCGAGCACCATGGCGGCCGGCGAGTTGCCGGTCTGCAGGAAGGAGTTGACCACACGCAGTCGCTTGATCGCGCGGATCTTCTTCTGGCCCTTGCCCTCGGCGATCTGGAGATGGAGCGAGTCGCTCTCCGCCGCCAGGTCGAACGCCTGCAGTCGCTTCTGGATCGCTTCGGCGCCCATGTAGCCGCTGAAGTAGATGCCGAAACGGTCCTGGAGCTCGTGGAAGACAGCATCCTCCGCCTTGAGCTCGCCGACCTTGAGTCCGCGGAAGTCGTCCCAGACGCGCTCGAGATGGGCGATCTGCTCGTCGAGGCTCTTGCGGGCCTGACCCATCTCCTTCTCGGCGGCATCCTTCGTGCGACGCTTCTGGTCGGCCTTGGCGCCTTCGGCCTCGAGTGCGGCGAGGTCGGTCTCGAGACGCGACAGGCGATCGGCGATGCGCGAATCGCGCTGTCCCTCGAGGGCCTTGATCTCGAGCCGGAGCTCGTTCTCGAGTCCGGGCATGTCGGCGTGACGTGCCTCTTCGTCGATCGAGATGATCATGTACGCGGCGAAGTAGATGACCTTCTCGAGGTCCTTCGGCGCCATGTCGAGCAGGTAACCGAGACGGCTCGGCACACCCTTGAAGTACCAGATGTGGGTGACCGGTGCGGCGAGCTCGATGTGGCCCATGCGCTCGCGGCGCACGGAGGACTTGGTGACCTCCACGCCACAGCGCTCACACACGATGCCCTTGAACCGGACTCGCTTGTACTTGCCGCACGAGCACTCCCAGTCACGGCTCGGCCCGAAGATCTGCTCTCCGAAGAGACCATCCTTCTCAGGCTTCAGCGTGCGGTAGTTGATCGTTTCGGGCTTCTTGACCTCACCATGCGACCAGCGACGGATGTCGTCGGCGGTGGCGAGACCGATTTTGATTTCGTCAAACGCGTGAACGTCGAGCAATGTTTACTTCTTTCCTTGGAAAACGAAAGTCTTTATCGGGCCGGGTTAGATGTCGTCGATGGACGAGTTCTCGAACCTGGTGGAGATGTTGATGCCGAGTTCCTCTGCGGCACGGAAGACTTCGTCGTCCGTGTCACGCAGGCTCACCGTGTTGCCGTCGGCCGAGAGCACCTCGACGTTCAGGCACAGCGACTGCATCTCCTTGATCAGAACCTTGAAGCTTTCCGGGATACCGGGCTCCTGGATGTTCTCGCCCTTGACGATCGCCTCGTACACCTTGACGCGGCCGAGGATGTCGTCGGACTTGATCGTGAGCAGCTCCTGGAGTGCGTAGGCGGCGCCATAGGCCTCGAGGGCCCAGACCTCCATCTCTCCGAAGCGCTGTCCACCGAACTGTGCCTTACCACCCAGCGGCTGCTGCGTGATCATCGAGTACGGTCCGGTCGAGCGAGCGTGGATCTTGTCGTCGACGAGGTGGTGCAGCTTGAGGATGTACATGTATCCGACTGCCACGGGCTGCGGGAACGGCTCACCGGAGCGGCCGTCGAACAGACGGGCCTTTCCGGACGAGTCGATCAGGCGGTCGCCGTCGCGGGTGGGCGTGGTCGAGTCCAGAAGGCCCTCGATCTCGGTCTCCAGCGCGCCGTCGAACACCGGGGTGGCGACCTTCGTGCCGGGAGCGGCGGAGAACGCGTGCTCCGGCAGGTTGGCGGCCCACTCGGGCTTGCCCTCGACCTCCCAGCCCTGCTTCGCGACCCACCCGAGGTGGGTCTCGAGAACCTGGCCGAAGTTCATGCGTCCCGGGATTCCCAGCGGGTTCAGGACGATGTCGACGGGGGTTCCGTCGGCGAGGAACGGCATGTCCTCGACCGGCAGGATGCGCGAGATGACGCCCTTGTTGCCGTGACGACCGGCGAGCTTGTCACCCTCGGTGATCTTGCGCTTCTGGGCGATGTAGACGACAACGCGCTGGTTGACGCCCGAGCCGAGCTCGTCGTCGTTCTCGGTGTTGAACTCCTTGACGGCGATGATCGTGCCCTGCTCGCCGTGGGGAACCTTGAGCGACGTGTCGCGCACTTCGCGGCTCTTCTCGTTGAAGATCGCGCGCAGCAGGCGCTCCTCGGCACTCAACTCGGTCTCGCCCTTCGGCGTGACCTTGCCGACGAGGATGTCGCCGGGGCGAACCTCGGCGCCGATGCGGATGATGCCGCGCTCGTCGAGGTCTGCGAGCAGCTCCGGGGAGACGTTCGGCAGGTCGCGAGTGATCTCTTCCTTGCCGAGCTTCGTGTCGCGGGCATCCACTTCATATTCTTCAATGTGGATCGACGACAGCACGTCGTCCTTCACCAGGTTCTGGCTCAGGATGATCGCGTCCTCGAAGTTGTAGCCCTCCCACGACATGAACGCCACGAGGAGGTTCTTGCCGAGGGCGAGCTCGCCGTTCTCGGTCGCGGGCCCGTCGGCGATGACCTCGCCGACCTCGACGCGGTCGCCGGCGCTGACGATGACGCGGTGGTTGTAGCTCGTGCCCTGGTTGGAGCGGTCGAACTTGCGCAGGTAGTAGTCCTGCGTTCCACCCTCGTCGAGCATGACTGTGACGACGTCGGCGGAGACCTCGGAGACGACTCCGGCCTTGTCGGCCGTCAGCACGTCGCCGGCGTCGATGGCCGCGTAGCCCTCCATGCCGGTTCCGACGAGCGGGCTCTCGCTGCGCAGCAGCGGAACAGCCTGGCGCTGCATGTTCGCACCCATGAGGGCGCGGTTCGCATCGTCGTGCTCGAGGAACGGGATGAGCGAGGTCGCGACCGACACCATCTGGCGCGGCGAGACATCCATGTAGCCGATGTCGTCGACGGGGATGAGGTCGACCTCTCCGCCCTTTTTACGTGCGAGCACGCGGGGGTCGGCGAAGTGGCTGTCCTTGGTCAGCGGGGCGTTGGCCTGCGCGACGACGAACTCGTCTTCCTCACTCGCGGTGAGGTAGTCGATGTCGGTGGTGACCTTGCCGCCCACGACGCGACGGTACGGGGTCTCGATGAACCCGAACGCGTTGATGCGGGCGAACGACGCGAGCGAACCGATCAGGCCGATGTTCGGGCCTTCCGGGGTCTCGATCGGGCACATGCGGCCGTAGTGAGAGGGGTGGACGTCCCGAACCTCGACGCCTGCGCGCTCACGCGACAGACCGCCGGGCCCGAGGGCCGAGAGGCGACGCTTGTGGGTCAGGCCCGCGAGCGGGTTGTTCTGGTCCATGAACTGGCTGAGCTGCGATGTTCCGAAGAACTCCTTGATCGCGGCGACGACGGGGCGCACGTTGATCAGGGTCTGCGGGGTGATCGCTTCGATGTCCTGCGTGGTCATGCGCTCGCGAACGACGCGCTCCATGCGGGACAGTCCGGTGCGGACCTGGTTTTGGATGAGCTCTCCGACGGCGCGGATGCGACGGTTGCCGAAGTGGTCGATGTCGTCGATGTCGAGACGGATGTCGACGGCCTGGCCCTCGCGGACCCCCTCGATCGTCTTGCGCTCGTCATGCAGCGAGACGAGGTACTTGATCGTCGCGATGATGTCGGAGACGGTCAGGACCGAGTCGGACAGCGCGGCTTCGATACCGAGCTTGCGGTTGATCTTGTAGCGACCGACCTTCGCGAGGTCGTAACGCTTGGAGTTGAAGTAGAAGTTGTCGAGGAGCGCACGCGCGGCCTCGGCGGCAACCTGCTCTCCCGGACGGAGCTTGCGGTAGATGTCCTTGAGCGCCTCATCCTTGGTCAGGATGTTGTCCTTCTCGAGGGTGAGCTCGATCGAGGCGAAGCCCTTGAACTCCTCCATGATCTCTTCGCTCGTCAGTCCCAGGGCCTTGAGGAACACGGTGACCGACTGCTTGCGCTTGCGGTCGATGCGAACGCCGACCTGGTCGCGCTTGTCAATCTCGAACTCGAGCCACGCGCCGCGGCTCGGGATGATGCGGGCGGAGTAGATGTCCTTGTCGGAGGTCTTCTCCTGCGCGCGATCGAAGTACACGCCGGGGCTACGCACCAGCTGGGAGACGACGACACGCTCGGTGCCGTTGATGATGAACGTTCCCTTTTCGGTCATGAGGGGGAAGTCACCCATGAAGACCGTCTGGGTCTTGATCTCACCCGTGAGGTGGTTCATGAACTCGGCCTCGACATACAGCGGAGCGGAATAGGTCTTGCCGCGCTCCTTGCACTCGTCGATCGTGTACTTCTCCGGCTCGAGCTCGGGCTTGGCGAAGGAGAGCTGCATCGTCTCGCCAAGGTCCTCGATGGGAGAGATCTCCTCGAAGATCTCCTCCAGTCCGCTGCGGGTCGGCAGATCCTGGCGACCGGCGGCCTGCGCGTCGGTAACGCGCGTCTTCCACAGGTCGTTGCCGACGAGCCAGTCGAAGCTCTCGGTCTGCAGAGCGAGCAGATCGGGAACCGTCAGGTTGTCAGTGATCTTGGCGAACGAGAGACGCGATGCGGTGCGTCCGTTCTTGAGTGAATTGCTGGTGGTTGCGTTTTTCGCAGCAGCCAAGGAAATAACCTCCGGTGGGCCGTCGGGCCAGTTACAGTCGGTGTGATTGGTGCTTCGCAGGATGGCTGGACGAGACAAGTTCGTTCAGGCAATGCCGACCGCAATATGAAGGCGTGGGGTACTGGAAGCGCAAGGATCCAGCATAGGTCACTTTGGCGCGCCGTGTCCACTCGTTTCTTGACCTGATTCCCGGAATCGGTTATAAGCACTGCGAATTCTCAGCGTGTGGAGGAGTGGTGCGGGCTGCGGGCGTGGTCTGCGGTGCTGTGGGCGGGGTGGCGGATGCTGCGGGCGGCGGATGCCGGCTGCCGACTGCGGGGTGCGGGGTGGCTGCTGCCGACTGCGGGCGGCGGGGTGCCAGCTGCCGGGTGGCGGTGGCGGGCTGCCGAGTGGCGGCTGCGGG
>JAJAZI010000336.1 GCA_026785785.1 Microbacteriaceae bacterium | reverse complement strand
GAGGTCACCTACGGCCGCCTCTGCTCGATCACCGACAGCACCGCCTCCCGGTCGCTGCGCGCGCTGAAGCTCAGCACCCGCGCCGGGCTCGGCATCTGCCAGGGCCGCGTCTGCGGGCGTTCCGTCGAGGAACTGCTGCAGGCGCGCACCGGCGGCCTCGGCGACGGCTCGAGCACCGACCGGCGGCCCATCGCCGCCCCCATCCGTCTTGGGGAACTGGCCGCGGGAATCAGCGCGCACCCCGACACCGACCGAATGCCTGATAAACCGACCGCATGACCGATACAGCGAAAGGGACGCAATGACCGACAACGCATTCGACTTGGGAGGCGTCATCGTCGCGACCACCCTCGCCTTCAAGGACGACGCCTCGGCGCCGGGCGGCCTCGCCGTCGACTTCGACAAATTCGCGGCGCACTGCGACTGGCTCATCAACAACGGATGCCGCGGCGTCGGCCCCAACGGGTCCCTCGGCGAGTACTCCTCGCTCACCGACGAGGAGCGCCGCAAGGTCGTGCAGGTCGCTGTCGAGACCGTCGGCGACCGCGGCCTTGTCGTCGCGGGGGTGCACGGCGTCGGCTGGCATCAGGCCAAGAAGTGGGCCGAGTATGCCCAGGAGGACGGCGCCGACGGCGTGCTGCTGCTCCCCCCGACGATCTACCGGGCGAACGAATCGGAGGTCATCGAGCACTACACGAGAGTCGCCGAGGTCGGGATGCCGATCATGGCCTACAACAACCCCTTCGACACCAAGGTCGACCTCGTGCCCTCGCTCGTCGCGAAGCTCGCCGAGATCCCCGAGGTCGTGGCGATCAAGGAGTTCTCGGCCGACATCCGCCGGGTGCTCGAGATCAAGGAGCTGTGCGATATCGACGTCATCTGCGGCGCCGACGACCTGCTGTTCGAGTCGCTCGTCGCGGGCGCCACGGGCTGGTTCGCCGGGTACCCGAACGCGTTCCCGCGCGAGGCCGTCGAGATCTACGACCTCGTGAAGGCCGGCCGCATCGACGACGCGCTCGAGATCTACCGGATGCTCGTCGCGGTGTTCCGCTGGGATTCGAAGACCGAGTTCGTGCAGGCCATCAAGCTCTCGGTCGACATGGCAGGCGGCAGCTACGGAGGCGCGACCCGTCCGCCGCGCGGCCCGCTGAGCCCGGAGAACGAGGCGCAGGTGCGCGCGGACACGCAGCGCGCGCTCGACTTCCTGGCCGCCCGCCGCTAGAAACCGCGCGGTCCCCGAGTGTGGCCGGTCAGCCAGGTGTGCCTGCTCGCCGAGTGTGCCTGCTCGCGCTGAGTGTGCCCGCTCAAATGGGCACACTCGGCGCAAAGGAGCACACTCGACGTGGTTTGACCATATCTCGACGTGATGTGACCGGAGCCCCGGTCGCGATGAAAGGATTGCCCGATGCGAAGTACACGCATGCTCACCGCCGTCGACTCCCACACCGAGGGGATGCCGACGCGCGTCATCACCGGCGGCGTCGGCGTGATCCCCGGCGCGACCATGAACGAGAAGCGCCTGCATTTCATCGAGCACCTCGATGACATCCGGCTGTTCCTCATGAACGAGCCGCGGGGGCATCCGGCGATGAGCGGCGCGATCCTGCAGCCGTCGACGAGGCCCGACGCCGAGTGGGGCGTGATCTACATCGAGGTCTCCGGATGCCTGCCGATGTGCGGCCACGGCACCATCGGCGTTGCTACGGTGCTCGTCGAGACCGGAATGGTCGAGGTCGTCGAGCCGGTCACCGAGATCCGCCTGGACACCCCCGCCGGCCTCGTTATCGCGCGGGTCGCCGTACGCGACGGCCATGCAGACTCCGTCACGATCGAGAACGTGCCCTCCTACAGTGTGCGGCTCGATGCGACCGTCGAGGTGCCCGGCTACGGCTCCGTGCCCTACAGCCTCGCGTTCGGCGGCAACTTCTACGCGATGGTCGACCTTGACGCGGTCAGGCTCGAGTTCGACCGGTCGCAGCAGCGGGAGATCCTCGCGGCGGGCCTCGCGATCATGGCTGCAATCAACGAGACCGATCCGCCGAAGCATCCGACGATCGACGGCGTCGACCACTGCCACCACGTCGAGTTCATCGCCCCGGGATCGGATGCCACCTTTAGCCGGCACGCGATGGCGATCTATCCCGGCTGGTTCGACCGGTCGCCGTGCGGCACGGGCACCTCGGCGCGGATGGCCGAGCTCTGGGCGCGCGGCGAGCTCGCGCTCGACACCGACTTCGTCAACGAGTCGTTCATCGGGTCAATCTTCGTCGGCCGGCTCGTCAGGGAGACCACCGTCGAGGGCATTCCCGCCGTCATCCCCACCATCACCGGGCGGGCCTGGGTCACCGGCATCGGGCAGTACCTGCTCGATCCGAGCGACCCGTTCCCGACCGGGTTCCAGTTCTGAGTCCGCAGCATCCGATAGTGAGGAGCATCATGACCAGCACATCCCTGGACGAGCTCGAGATCATCGCCGCCCGCGCCGAGCACGTCGCGGCCGAGTGGGCGGAGACATCGCCGAGCGACCGCGCGGCGGCCCTCGTTGCGGTGGCCGACGCCCTGACGGCATCCGCTCCCGAGCTCATCGCGATCGCGATGGAGGAGACCGGGCTCGCCGAGGCGCGCCTCGCCGGCGAGCTCAAGCGCACCGCGGTGCAGCTGCGGCTGTTCGCCGAGGTCGTGCTCGACGGCGGCTATCTCGACGTGCGCATCGATGAGGCCGACCTCGACTTCGTGCTCGGCCCGCGGCCCGACCTGCGCCGCTACCTGATCCCGGTGGGGCCTGTGCTCAACTATGCTGCGAGCAACTTCCCGTTCGCGTTCTCGGTGGCCGGGGGAGACACGGCATCTGCCCTCGCCGCCGGCTGCCCGGTCATCGTGAAGGCGCACTCCGGGCATCCGCGGCTGTCGGAGGCCACCGCCAGGGTCGTGAACCACGCCCTCGCCGGGGTCGGTGCGCCCGACGGCATCCTGCAGCTCGTGATGGGGCAGGATGCCGGGGTCGCGCTCCTGCGGGACCCGCGCATTCACGCCGGCAGCTTCACGGGGTCGATCCACGCGGGGCAGCTGCTCGCCGGGATCGCCGCGGACCGTCCGACGCCGATCCCGTTCTACGGCGAACTCGGCAGCGTGAACCCCGTCTTCGTCACCGCGGATGCCCTCGCCGAGCGCGGTGAGCAGATCGCCGACGGCTTCGTCGCGAGCGTGAGCGGATCGGCCGGGCAGCTGTGCACCAAGCCCGGATTCCTGTTCGTTCCTGCCGGCCATGGGCTCGCCCAGAGCCTCGCCGAACGCGCGGCTCAGGTACCGGAGCACCGGCTGCTGCACCCGGGCATCGCCAAGGGTTTCGGTGACCGCCGCGACACGATTCTCGCCACCCCCGGGGTCAGTGTGATCGCCGAGGGCTCGCTGCGGTTCGACGACGCCGGTCAGGGCTGGGCCACCCCGACGCTCGTGAGCGTGAGCGCCGCCGGACTCGTGGACGCCGAGGACGCGCTCCTCGACGAGGCCTTCGGACCGCTCGCGATCGTCGTCGAGTACGAGAACGACCACGAGCTCGCGGACCTCGCCGACGAGCTGTTCGCGGGCAACCTCACCGGGACGGTGCACGCCGCAGCGGGCGAGAGCAGCCTGCCGCTGCGGGAACTGGTCGACTGGCTCACCCGCCACACCGGACGCGTGCTGTTCGGCGGCTGGCCGACCGGTGTCGCGGTGACTCCGGCGATGCAGCACGGCGGACCGTGGCCGGCGACGACGAGCGACTCCGGCACCTCGGTCGGAACCGCGGCGATCTCGCGGTTCCTGCGAGCGGTCAGCTATCAGGGCGCGCCGGCCGCACTGCTGCCCGAGCCGCTGCGCGACGACAACCCCTGGGGCGTGCCGCAGCGCCGCAGCCCGGCGGGCGAGTCGCCCGGGTGGGGATCGCGGGCGTAGGGATCGCTGCGAGCCGGTTGAGGAGCGCGCTCTGGCGCGCGTATCGCACCCGTGCGCTCTGAGCTGATGGAGCGGGCCGTTCGCGGCCGTGCTCTGAGCTGATGGAGCGGGCCGTTCGCGGCCGTGCCGAAATCCGCCAACCTCAGCGGACCGGGTCGCGCGCTCTGGTCCTCACTCAGATGCTCCGGACCGCGTAATCACGCCGAGTACGGAGTAATGGCTCTTCAGGCACGCTCGACAGCGACCACTACTCCGTAGTCGGTGAAGTTCTGGCGTATGGCGACCCGCGGCACATCAGTGGCCGGCACGGGTTACGAGTCTGTGCTTACCTGCGGGGTGGGGTTCGACCGGGTCGCTGTGCGACCTGCTCAACAGGCAGGGGTGTTAACGCAAAAATGACGGGTAATCCGCCGGTTCGCGACATGCGCTCCTGTTAGGGCAGCGGCGGGTCGCAAACCAGCGGTACCGTCATCGGCGGTGCCACCGAGTGGCACTGCCGCCGAGTT
>JAJAZI010000335.1 GCA_026785785.1 Microbacteriaceae bacterium | reverse complement strand
GAACGGAGTCATCCTCGCGGCCGGCGCCTTCTGGTGGTTCCTCGCGCCCGCCCCGGACGGCCAGGTGCTGCTGCTCATCGTGATCGCCGCGATGACGGTGGAGATGGCGATGGGGTTCGCCGTCGCCACCCTCCTACACCGTTCTCGGGGATCAGACATGACCGACTCGGCGACGGACCTCTCCGGATGAGCGGGCTCGCTCTCGCTCTGATCGTGCTGCTGCCCGCGGTATCCGGAATCGTACTCTGCCTCGCCGGACCACGCGCACGCGCCGCGGCGATCCCGGTCTCGCTTATGACCGCAACAGTGACGGCCGCGCTCGCCGTGGTCGTTGCCGTCACTCGCCCCGCGCTCGAGATCCCCTTCATCGCCGGCGCGCCGGTTGGGCTCGCTGTCGACGGGCTCTCCGCTTTGGTGCTTCCCGCCGTCGCGATCGTGACCCTGCTCGTATTGGTCTTTGCGGTCGCCGAGGGAACGAAGTCGCCGGAACGCTTTCACGGCCTCATGCTGATCTTCGCCGCCGCCGTCGCGGTGACCGTGACCGCGACGACGCTCCCGGCGCTGCTGTTCGCGTGGGAGATCATGGGGGCCATGTCCTGGGCACTGATCGGCTTCCAGTGGCGGGATGACCGGCGCGTGCAGGCGGGACTCGTCGCCTTCACGATGACGAGGGCGGGCGATCTCGGCCTCTACCTCGCCGCGGGCGCCGCCCTGAGGGGCGGCGCGGGTCTTTCGCTTACCAATCTGTCCGCCGCGCCCTCGCCCTGGCGAGACGTCATCGCCGCCGGCATCATCGCCGCCGCCCTCGGCAAGGCCGCGCAACTACCCTTCAGCTCCTGGCTGTCACGCGCGATGCAGGGGCCGAGCACGGTCAGTGCGCTGCTGCACTCGGCCGCGATGGTTGCGATGGGCGGATACCTACTCCTCCGCGTGGCGCCGCTGCTAGCGGCGACGGGCTGGGCGGGCAATGCCGTGGCGTGGATCGGAGCGCTCACCGCACTCCTGCTCGGCGCCGTTGCGGTGGCGCAACGAGACCTCAAGCAGCTGCTCGCGGCGTCGACCGCCGCGCAAATGGGCTTCGTCGTGCTCGCCGCGGGGGTCGGATCGATCGCGGGCGGCGCGGGCTATCTCGTCGCGCACGCCTCCACCAAGGCCCTGCTCTTTCTCGTCGCCGGCGCGTGGCTCGCCGCGCTCGGCACCAAGCAACTGTTCGCCCTTCGTGGTGCCGCGCGCCGCTGGCCGCTTCTCGGCGTGCTGTTCACGGTGGGGGCACTCTCGCTCGCCGGTATCGCGCCGCTGTCGCTCTGGGCGCTCAAAGACGAGCTGCTCGCCGTCGCCCGTGAAACGAGCCCCGTGCTCTACATCGTCGGCCTCGCCGCGGCGGCGCTCTCCGCGATCTACTCCGGCAAGGTGCTCGTCATCGTGTGGGGGAGAGCGGATGCTACGACCGAAGCGGGTTACGACGCCGAGCAGCCCGGCACGCGGCGCATCGGCCGGTGGGAACAAGTCCCGCTCATCGTGCTCGCGGCCGGCGCGGCACTGCTCGGAATCCTGGCGCTGCCGCCGGTGAGCGAACCGCTGAAGGCGATACTGGGCGAGACCGGCACCAAGGCGCCGGGCACGCTCGAGCTCGCCGGTTCGGCGGTGCTCGCGCTCGCGATGCTCGCCCTCGTGACGTTCGGGCTCAAACGAGGTCTGCCGCAGCCCGCCTGGGCGGCGAAATGGCTGGGTCTCGAGAAGGCCGTGCACCTCGTCGTCGTTCGCCCGACGCTCGCGCTCAGTGAGTCGCTCGCGAGATTCGACGATGGCATCCTCGACCGTGGCCTGCATCGGGTGGCGCGCGCCGGGGTCACCGGCGCACGTCGGCTCGGGCGCTTTGACGACGCCCGGCTCGACGCCGCTGTTGAGGCAACAGCGCGAGCCGGCACTGTCGCGGGCTCGCGCGCGGCGCGCGCCGACGACCAGGGCGTCGATGGCGCCGTCGAGGGGCTCGCGCGCCAGCTGCGACGCCTCGGCACGCTGGCGAGGCGCCCACAGACCGGCCAGATCTACCAGTACTACGCCCAGATCGCGATCGCCCTCGCGGCCGTCTTCGTCCTGATCTTTCTCGTGAGGTAACCCATGCTCAGCCTTGTCGTCTTCCTCCCCGTGCTCGCCGCGATCGTGCTCGCCGCCGTGCCCCGCATCACGGATGCCGCAGCCCGCTGGATCTGGCTTGTCGTCACGCTCCTCGACCTTGCGCTGGTGGTCGGCCTGTGGCTGGCCTACCGCGATCCGGGTGCGGGAAAGCTGGCCTTTGAGGAGCAGCTGCCGTGGATCCCGAACGTTGGCAGCAGCTATCACCTCGGCGTCGACGGCCTGTCACTGCCGCTCGTCGCGCTCACCGCGCTCATCTTCGTCGTCTGCGCCGTCTTCGCGCTCCGCCACACCGACCGGCCCCGCGCGCAGGCTGCCCTCTTTCTCTTTCTCCAGACGTCGAGCCTCGGCGTCTTCGCGGCGCAGGACCTCATTCTCTTCTTCGTCTTCTTCGACCTCTCGATCGTCGGCATGTACTTCGTGATCGCCGGTTGGGGGCACGGTAACGCAGCCCGGTCGGCGCTGAAGTTCTTTCTGTACACCTTTCTCGGCTCGCTCGTGCTGCTCGTCGGGTTCATCGGCCTCTACCTGGGTTCGGCGGCGAAGACCTTCGACATGGCCCTGCTCGCGGCATCCCCGCCCTTCGGAGACGAGCCGGTCATCGGCGGTCTCGTGCTCGGCGCCGTCTTCATCGGGCTCGCAATCAAGACGCCGACTTTTCCGTTCCATACCTGGCTGCCGCCCGCCCACACGGATGCTCCGGCGATCGGTTCGGTCGTGCTGGCGAGCATCATGCTCAAGATGGGCACCTACGGTTTCGTGCGCATCGCCATGCCCATGCTGCCGAACGCCTGGCGAGACTGGGCGTGGCTCATCGTCGTGATCGGCATCATCTCGGTGCTCTACGGGGCACTCGTCGCACTCGCCCAGACCGACGTCAAACGGATGATCGCCTACACCTCGGTCAATCACATGGGCTACGTGATTCTCGCGGTCGGCGCCGCGGGCGTCGTCAGCGACAGCGCAGCGCAGGCGAGGGAGGTCGCGATCACCGGCGCCGTCGTGCAGATGGTGAGCCACGGGCTGATCACGGGCGCCCTCTTTCTCCTCGCGGGGGTGCTCTATGACCGCAGGGGCAGCTACGACATCGCCTCCTACGGCGGACTCGCGGCCCCGGCGCCTCGCTACGCCGCCTTCTTCGCGGTCGCGGCGTTCGCCTCCCTCGGGCTCCCCGGTTTCAGTGGTTTCATCGCCGAGTTTCAGATCTTCGCGGGCAGCATCGGACCCGTTCCGTGGACCGCTCTCGCCCTCCCGGGCATCCTGATCACGGCCGCGCTGTTTCTGCGTGCCCTGCAGCGGATGCTCACGGGCGAGACGCGGGGACTGTCCCGTGGATTCCGCGACCTCGACCGGAGGGAGATCCTGGCGATCGCGCCGCTCCTGCTCCTGGCCGTGATCATCGGGATCGTGCCGCGTTTTCTGCTGGATGTCATCGAACCCGCGGCATCCGTCGTCGTCGACCTCGTCAGCAGGTAGCGCCTTCGTGAATATGCAACGAGATACCCTTGCGCTGCTGCCGGAGATATTCGTTCTCGTGGGCGCCGTGGTCGTGCTGCTTGCGGGCTCGTTCCTTCCCCGCGATCGGCAGGTGGTGACGCGATACCTCGCAATCGCCGCCCTGCTGCTGGCGGCCGGGGCGGCAGCGGTCGGTATGACCTCCCCCGCGATGACGATCTTCGAGGGCGGCTTCGCGGTGGATGTCGCGACCGGGGCCGCGCGCATCATCATTCCGCTCGCCACGATCCTGGTACTCGTGCTGGGCGCCCCGGAACTCGGTGGGAGCCGCCGGGAGAGCGAGACGTACTCGCTCATGATGCTTGCCGCGCTCGGTGCGATGGCGATGGCGGGAGCCAACGATCTCCTGGTGCTCGCCGCGGGCTATCTGCTCGCGAGCATTCCGCTCTATGCCCTGGTCGGAATGAGCAGGTCGCCCGGTGCGGCCGAGGCCGCCCTCAAGACCTACCTGATCGGCGCGCTCATGGGCATCGCGTTGCTGCTCGGCGTCACTATTCTGTACGGGATCGGCGGGAGCACCTCCTATTTCGAACTCCGGTCAACGCTCGGCGGCGCGCCGCCCGCGGCGGTCCTCGCCGGAATCCTCGGGGTCGCAGCCGGGCTCATGTTCAAGGCGGGCGGGGTGCCCGGCCACTTCTGGGTACCCGACGCGACGCAGGCATCCGGAACCGCGGTTGCGGCGTTCCTCACGTCGATTCCCAAGCTAGGTGCGCTCGTCGCCGCGTACCGCTTCTTCGACCTGCTTCCCGGCGGGTCTGATCCAGGCGCTGTCGGCTGGCCCCTGCTCGTCGCCATCCTCGCCGCGGCGAGCATGACCCTCGGCAATCTCGCGGCCTTCTGGCAGACCGACGTTCGGCGACTTCTGGGTTGGTCGACGGTGAGCCAGGTGGGCTATCTGCTGCTGCCCGTCGCGGTCGCGGGCACTACCGATCTCGCCCTGCCGTCATTGCTGCTCTACCTCGCGGGCTACGTGGCGTCGAACATCACCGCCTTTGCGGTCATCGCCGCACTGCCGACGCGCCGGTCGATCGAGGACTACCGTGGCGCCGCGGCAGCGCACCCGCGGCTGGCTGGAGCTCTCGTCGTGAGCCTGCTCGGACTCGTCGGCACCCCGCCGACCGCGGTGTTCGTCGGCAAGCTCACGACCTTCACCGCCGCGTGGGACGGCGGCCTCGCCTGGCTCGTCGTCGTCGCCGCGATCAACACCGTCGCAAGCCTGTTCTACTACCTCCGCTGGCTCGCGCCGATGTTCGCACGAGGTCAGGCGGATGTTGTGGCACCTGCACCTCGGCGCCCGTCTGCTTCTTGGGCCGCTGTCGTCGGTGCGACTCTGGTGCTCATCATCGGGATCGCCGCCGGTCCCGTGCTCGGCGTGTTCGATGCGCCGCTGGCCGGGTGACGTGTGTTGGCCTCAGCCGGTCGGCGCCTTTGGGGTCGCAGCGGTCAGCGCCCGCTGTTGTGCACGCTGTCGCGCAGGATCGCCTGGCGGGAGTGGTACTCCTCGGCGTCGATCTCGCCCCGGGCGAAGCGCTCGTCGAGGGTCCTCATCGGATCACGCGGCGCCGCCGTCTCAGCCGGTCCGGTTGACCTGATGCTGGTGCTGCGGAATATCGCGACCACCGCGAAGATGACGAGTCCCCAGACGGCGACCATCATCACGGTCATGGCGATCCAGCCGCCCCAACCGATTCCGTCGTTGTACCAACCCATCATGTCGTTGTCCCAACCCATCATGGTTCTCAGCTCCTCTGTCGCTGTTGGCTCCACTGTGGTCCGGTGACCACGCTGAACCAGTCGCGATCGTGTGAAGGTTCTCTGAAGATCGCCGCGTGCGGCCGGTCGAGCCCGACGGCTGACGGTGAACGACTGTCACGATCAGACGCATGAGCGACACGATCCCCCGACGACCCGCGTCCGGGGTGCGGGCGATGGTCGTCGAGGACGAGACCGAGCTGGCTGCTCTCCTGGGCAGCTACCTGCAGCGGGGTGGGTTCGAGGTGACCCTCTGCCACGACGGCGCCCACGCAGTGACCCAGGCCCGTGAGGTCGACCCCGACGTGATCGTGCTCGACCTCGGGCTGCCCGGACTGGACGGGGTGGAGGTCTGTCGTCAGGTCCGCACGTTCTCCGACGCCTACGTCGTGATGCT
>JAJAZI010000334.1 GCA_026785785.1 Microbacteriaceae bacterium | reverse complement strand
CTCGACGAACGCGAAGCCCGTGACGAGGAAGGCCTCGCCGAGGGCGATGATCATGAATAGAGCGCTGCGCTCGGCGATGTGCGATCCGGACAGCCTCCCGTCGCCGAGGCGTCCAGATGTCATCCCGGGGATGCGAAAGCCCTTTGTCGCGGACAGGTACTCGATCACGAGGGCCGCGACCCAGACTGGAAGCCGATAGGCGAGTGGGAGCAGCGCCCCGGCGATCCAAAAGACGCTCGCGATGGACAGCCAGGCGAGCACCTGCACGAGTTCGCGGTGCAGCTCGGCATCGTGGCGGGCGGCCGCGAGCACCATGAACACCGTGCGCCCGAGCTGCAGCGCGACATGGGCGAGCGCGAAGGCAAGGCCTCGGTCGCCGAACGCCTCGTAGATCGAGATGCTCTGGACAAGGCCGACGAGGGCGAGGGCGATCACCACGCCGCGCACGGGCAGCCGTGCGGGGTCCAGCCAGTTCGTCACCCAGGTCGTGTAGACCCACACCCACCAGATCGAGAGGACGAGCACCGCGGATTCCGCGGCTCCCAGGATCGACTGATTGTCGTAGAGGTGGCGGGAGAGCTGGGTGAGTGCGAAGACGAAGATGAGGTCGAAGAACAGCTCGATGTAGGTGACCCTGTCGGTGCGCTCGGAATCCTTCGGACGCATGAGATTGGTGCGGAATCCGAACCGCGTCCGGCTGGGGGTCACATTCTGTTTGGGAGGCACCCTGACAGTCTCCGGCATGAGTGCTCATTCGCAGCCGTGAAACTCGCCCGGCCGGGCGCAACGCGGTAGGGTTGACCCGTCGCAACTGGCGTTGAGATGGGCAACCATCGGGGAGCGACTGACACGGTTGGTGGCCGTACGCCTGGGCCACGACGAAGAGTACTCGGGCCTGTTCTGGCTCGATCCGTCACAAGGAGCCGCCAGTGTCCATTTCACAGTCCGCAACCATCGTGCCCGACAGCCTTCCCTCGACGTTCGCCGAGCCGCTGTCGGTCGTCGATCCGGAGATCGCCGCCGTTCTGAGCCAGGAGCTCGGCCGCCAGCGCGGAACCCTCGAGATGATCGCGAGCGAGAACTTCGTCTCCCGCGCCGTGCTCGAGTCGCAGGGCTCGGTGCTCACCAACAAGTACGCCGAGGGCTACCCTGGGCGTCGTTATTACGGCGGATGCGAGTTCGTCGACATCGCGGAGAGCCTCGCGATCTCGCGTGCGAAGAGCCTGTTCGGCGCGGAGTTCGCGAACGTTCAGCCGCACTCCGGCGCCACCGCGAACGCCGCGGTGCTGTCGGCGATCGCGACGCCGGGCGACACCATCCTCGGCCTCGAGCTCGCGCACGGCGGCCACCTCACGCACGGTATGAAGCTCAACTTCTCCGGCAAGCTTTACAACTCCGTCTCCTACGGCGTCGACCCGAACACGTTCCTCGTCGACATGAACGTCGTGCGCGACAAGGCCATCGAGCACAAGCCGAAGGTGATCATCGCGGGATGGTCGGCCTACCCGCGCCAGCTCGACTTCGCGGCCTTCCGTGCGATCGCCGACGAGGTCGGCGCGATGCTCTGGGTCGACATGGCCCACTTCGCCGGGCTCGTCGCGGCGGGCCTGCATCCGTCGCCCGTTCCCTACGCGGATGTCGTGTCGTCGACCGTTCACAAGACGCTCGCGGGTCCGCGCTCCGGCGTCATCCTGAGCCGCGACACGGCCCTGGCCAAGAAGCTCAACTCGAACGTGTTCCCCGGCCAGCAGGGCGGACCACTCATGCACGTTATCGCCGCGAAGGCGACTGCGTTCCTGCTCGCCGCGCAGCCGGAGTTCCGCGACCGCCAGGAGCGCACGATCGAGGGCGCGCAGCTGCTCGCCGCCCGCCTGATGGCCTCCGACTCCGCCGCGGCGGGCGTCGACGTGCTCACCGGGGGAACCGATGTGCACCTCGTGCTCGCCGATCTGCGCAACTCTCCGCTCGACGGCCAGCAGGCCGAAGACGTGCTGCACTCGGTCGGCATCACGGTCAACCGCAACTCGGTGCCGTTCGACCCGCGCCCGCCGATGGTCACCTCCGGGCTCCGCATCGGCACGCCCGCTCTCGCCACTCGCGGCTTCGCGGCGGTGGAGTTCACCGAGGTCGCCGACATCATCGCCCTCGCGTTGCTGCCCGACCCCGACGTCGAGGCACTGCGTGCCCGCGTGCTCACCCTCACCGAGGCATTCCCGCTTTACCCCGGTCTCGAGAAGTGGTAGCGGTTCGGCTCGACGGCGTCGCCACCGCGTTCGCCGTCAAGACCGAACTCACCACTCGAATCAGCGCTCTGAAGGCCGCCGGCATCACGCCGGGCCTCGGCACCCTGCTGGTCGGCAGCGATCCCGGATCCCTCTCCTATGTCGCGGGTAAGCACCGGGACTGCGCCGAGGTCGGAATCGAGTCAATCCGCGTCGACCTGCCCGCCACGGCATCCGAGTCGGAGGTGCGCGACGCGATCGCTGCGCTCAACGCCGACCCGACGGTGACCGGCTACATCATCCAGCTGCCGCTGCCCGCCGGCCTCGATGAGAACGCGATGCTCGAGCTGATGGACCCGGACAAGGATGCCGACGGGCTGCACCCGAGGAACCTGGGCCGTCTCGTGCTCGGGGTCGCCGGGGAGCTCGACTCCCCGCTGCCGTGCACCCCGGCGGGCATCGTCGAAATGCTGCGCCGGTACGACGTTCCGATCGCGGGCAAGCACGTCGTCGTCGTGGGCCGCGGGCTCACCGTCGGGCGTCCGCTCGGGCTGCTGTTGACTCGCAAAGGCATCGACGCGACCGTCACCCTCACCCACTCCCGCACGGTGGACCTCGAGAGCGAGGTGCGTCGCGCCGACATCGTCGTGGCGGCCGTCGGCGTGGCCGGGCTTATCCAGCCTGACTGGGTCAAGCCCGGCGCCGCGGTGCTCGACGTCGGCATCACGCGCGTCGTCGACGAGGAGACCGGCACGGCTCGGCTGCGCGGCGACGTCGACCCGGGCGTTGCGGATGTCGCGGGGTTCCTCTCGCCCGTCCCCGGCGGGGTCGGGCCGATGACGCGCGCCATGCTGCTGGTCAACGTCGTGGAGGCCGCCGAGCGGCTGCACTGACGCGCGGGCCGCGACGAACGCGCGTAACGCAGGAGATCCGGCGACTCGTCGTTGTGCGGAGCCTGGAATCACGGCGTGTCCACCGAATCTCCTCGGTTACGTTCGCGGAGCCCGGCTACCCGCCTCCTCGGCTACCTGCCTGCTCAGCGGCCGCGCGGCGTTCCGCCGAGGTGCGTCGAGAGCTCCCCGGCGATGCGCGCGAGGAGAGCGCCGACCTCGTCGAGGTGCGAGCCCAGACGCACCGTGGGCGCGCTCAGATTGATGGCCGCGACGATGTCGCCCCGAAAGTCATGGACAGGTGCGGAGGCGGCGACGACGCCCACTTCGAACTCCTCGTCGACCGTGGCGAAGCCCCTCGAACGAATCCGCTCGACCTCGCGGAACAGGCCCGCGAAATCGGTAATCATCGGCGTGCCTTCCACCGTCGGCGCGGCCGCACACGCCTCGGCTTGCCGCACAACCGGCGAGACGGGTCCCGTTACGGCGCGGTCGTGGCCGTGAAGGTCGTACCATTGGCGCAAGTCGTCCCCGTGCCAATCGCTGATGAGGACCGGCCCCGACGAGGTGCGCCAGGCGGCCACACTCACCCCCTCCCAACCAATGCCTCTGAAGGCATATTCGCTCAGTTCGCTCGCGAGGGTCAGGGTCGGAGGGTGCACTACCGGGCAACTCGCGGCGGCACCGGCTGCGAGTTGCCCACTTATGTTGCCTCAAACGCCTTGGAGGGGACAGGTGTGGGCGACTCGCGCAAGTGCGTGCCGGCGGCTACTCCCCGCGGTAGCCGATGCCGCAGGAGATGCCCGTGGCGTCGGAGCCGGGATCCCAGCCGGGAACGTCCTCGACGATCGGCTCAGCGAGCTCGCTCACGACGACCCGGCAGGCCTCGATCGTCGCACCGGACTCGAAGGGCACGGTGAATCCATAGTGGCCGTACGCCCACTGGCCGAGGTTGGGCAGCGTGACGCCGCTCTCGTAGTTGGTGATGGCGGTGCCGGATCCCGAGCCAGTAATCTGGTAGCGCCCGGTGCACGTATCGGTGGTGTCGACGGCCTGGACGTTGTCTCCGGAGGCTACCTTCGCGTAGTAGGGGCTGCCGAGCACGAGGTCGACGGGGGCGACGAACGCCTCGCCCTCCGGGCTGCTCGCGAGGTCGATGCGCATAAGGCTGCTTCCGAACGTCGCGAGGGACTCGTCCGAGATCGGGGTGGACACGTCGGACACGCTGCGGCCCTCGAGGGCGACGCACTGCTCGACGAAGGCCCCGACGAGAGTGGAGGCCGCACGGTCGGTGGAGGCGATCGGCTTGCGCCCGGTGAGCGAGATTCCCAGCGTCGTTCCGTCGATCGCGCGCACATTGGCGGACACCGTGAAGAGCACGTCGTCGGGCCCGGCCGTCTTCTCGGGTTCGGGCTCCTGCGACGGCTCGACCGTGGCGGTGGGCTCTGGCTCCGACTCGGCCGCTGGCGCGCTCGTGCAGCCGGCAAGCGACAGCAGGGCGACGAACGACACGACGACGCGAACAGCGAGAGAAGGGGGAATGGCCACGAAGGTCTCCAAGATAAAGGCGCGGGCGCCGCTAATCGCGACTGGCTCCCTTGGCAGCGCTCACCACGAAAGTATCAGGCTGGCCGAAGCCGTGCTCGGCAAACGCCCCATCGATAGCGACTTGCACTCTCGAAACGCCATCAGCCGGCACGAGGGCGATCGCCGCGCCGCCGAACCCGCCGCCGGTCATCCGGGCGCCGAGGGCACCGTTCATCGTCGCGGTCTCCACGGCGAGGTCGAGCTCGGGCACCGAGATCTCGAAGTCGTCGCGCATCGAGCGGTGGGATGCGTCGAGCAGGTCGCCGATCGCACGCGGGCCCTGCTCGCGGAGGGTGCGCACGGTGTCGAGCACGCGCTGGTTCTCGGTCACGATGTGCCTCACCCGGCGGAAGGTCACCTCGTCGAGAATTTCGCGCGCGCGGGGGAGGTCGTCGATCGTGACCTCGCGCAGTGAGGTGACTCCGAGCAGCTTGGCGCCCAGCTCGCAGGACGCGCGCCGGTCGGCGTAGCCGCCGGTCGCGTGGGAATGGCTGACGCCGGTGTCGATGATGAGCAGTTCGAGCCCGGCCGCGGCGAAGCCGAGGTCGACGACCTCCGACTCGAGGGTGCGGCAGTCGAGGAAAACGGCCGAGTCGGTCTGCCCGAGCAGCGACGCCGACTGGTCCATGATCCCGGTCGGCGCGCCGACGGCCTTGTTCTCGGCGAGCTGTCCGACGCGCGCGAGGGTGCGACGGTCGAGTCCGAGCTGCCAGACGTCGTTGAGGGCGAGCGCGACGGCGCTCTCGATCGCGGCCGAGGACGAGAGCCCGGCACCGACGGGAACGTCGGAGTCGATGTAGATATCGAAGCCGGGAACGGCGCCAAGGTCCGCGCCGTGCTCGCCGAGCGCCCAGGCGACGCCGAGCGGGTAGGCCGACCAGCCGTGCAGGTTGTCGGTGCTGAGCTCGGAGAGGTCGAGCTCGACGAGCTCGTCCGCGAATGAGCTCGCGATGCGCAGCATCCGGTCGGCGCGAACGCCGAGTGCGAGGATCGTGCGGCGGTTGATCGCGAACGGCAGCACGAAACCCTCGTTGTAGTCGGTGTGCTCACCGATCAGGTTGACCCGGCCGGGCGCGGACCAGAGGCCGCTCGGCTCGTATCCGAAGGTCTCGGCGAAGCCCGCCCGAACCTCGTCTCTCATGTCGGTCATGCTTTCGCGATTCCTTCCCGGATGAATGCGGCGGCCTGCTCCGGCGCGACGTCGCCGATCCAGGCGCCCATCGCGGCTTCGGATCCGGCGAGGTACTTGAGCTTGTTGGCGGCGCGGCGCGGTGACGTGACCTGGAGCATGAGGCGGATCTCGTCGCGCTTCTGGGTGACGGGAGCCTGGTGCCAGGCGGCGATGTAGGGGGTCGGGGTGTCGTAAAGCGCGTCGATGCCGCGAAGCAGTCGCAGGTAGATGCTCGAGAGCTCATCGCGCTCGGCCTCGTTGGTGGCGGCGAAGTCGGGGATATGGCGGTGGGGGAGCATGTGCACCTCGATGGGCCAGCGCGCCGCGAACGGCACGAACGCCGTCCAGTGCTCGCCGCTCAGCACGACCCGGTTGCTGGCGCGCTCGCTCGTGAGGATCTGTTCGAACAGGTCGGGGCCGACGGCGTCGATTGAGTCGATCAGGCGGCGGGTGCGCGGGGTGACGTAGGGGTAGGCGTAGATCTGCCCGTGCGGGTGGCTCAGCGTCACGCCGATCTCCTCGCCGCGGTTCTCGAACGGGAACACCTGCTGAACCCCCGGCAGTGCCGAGAGCGCCGCGGTGCGGTCGGCCCAGGCCTCGATGACGGTACGGGCGCGCGATTGGGTCAGGCTGCCGAAGGACCCCTCGTGCGCGGGGCTGAAGCAGACGACTTCGCACCGGCCGACGGACGGATGCGTGCGGCCGATGCCGATACTCCCGGCGGCGGGCACGTCGCCCAGCTCGGGACCGAACGACGGCGACCGGTTCTCGAACACCGCGACGTCGTAGTTGTCGGGGATCTCCGACGGGTTCGTGGCGGTCGCCGGGGCGAGCGGGTCGAGGTGCGCCGGCGGGAGGAAGACGCGGTTCTGCCGGGCCGAGGCGATCGACACCCACTCCCCAGTCAGGACGTCCTGCCGCATCGTCGCGGTGGCCGGACGAGGATCGAGCACACGCGCATCCGGCTTGCGGTCCGGGCTCAGCGTCGAATCGGCGTCATCGAAATAGATCAGCTCCCGTCCGTCGGCAAGAACATATTCGCGCTTCGTAATGGGAGCCATCAGCCTTGTTTCTCTCAACAGACGAGCACCGATATTCCCCTAGTCTTGGGCGCATGAGCACACCCACCGGGGAACAATTCGCACTCACGAGGACGAGCGGGAATCGGCAATCTCGGGCAATCATAACGGAGCTGGCGGCTGGCCTCCGCGCCCTCTCGGTCGACGGAATCGATCTCGTCGAGACCTACCCCGACACTTCCCTCCCGCCCTATGGCTCCGGCATCGTGCTCGTCCCGTGGCCGAACCGCATCCGCGACGGGAAGTGGATGCTGGATGGCAGCGCGCAGCAGCTCGACCTCACCGAGGCCGAGCGGGGCAACGCCATCCACGGCCTGCTGCGCAACACGGGCTACCGTGTCGCCGAACGTAGCGACGACGCCGTGACCCTCGCGGCGACCGTGTTCCCGCAGCATGGCTACAAGTTCCAGCTCGAGACGACCGTGCGCTACGCGCTGACCGACGACGGGATCACGGTCACGCACGGCATCCACAATGTCGGCACCGCGAGCGCGCCCGTCGCGGTCGGGGCGCACCCCTATCTGCGCCTCGGCGACGTGCCCGTCGACGACCTCACCCTCACCCTCCCCGCCACGACCCACATCGAGGTCGACGAGCGCCTCAACCCGATCGGCGTGACCCCGGTCGACGGCACCGGCCACGACCTCAGGGCTGGCGGCGGCGTCGGCGACCTCCAGCTCGACGACGGCTTCGGCGGGGTCGGCCCGGGCGACACGCATCGGCTGACCGCGCCGGACGGCCGATTCGTCGAGCTGTGGCGCGACGCGGAGTTCGCCTGGGTGCAGGTATTCACCAATCGCAAATTCCCACGGGACGGGGAACTCGGCCTCGCGATCGCGGTCGAGCCGATGACGGCGCCGGCGAACGCGTTCAACAGCGGCGAGGGCCTGCGCTGGCTGGAGCCGGGGCAGACGTGGAGCCTGGGTTGGGGCATCCGTTATTCTAGGTAGTTGATCGGGGCCAGTTTCCTCGCCGCCGTGTCCGACCGGAGAACCATGAACGTAGCGCCACTGCCCCCCTTCCCTGAGGTCGGCGGAACGGCCCGTGAGCCGAGCCCGTCCGACATCCGCCGGTGGAGGCGCTACCTCGCCGACGAGCGCGCCGAGGCGGCCGTCTACCGCGACCTCGCCAAGCGGCGCTCCGGCGAGGAGCGCGAGATCCTCCTCGCGCTCGCCGAGGCCGAGGGGCGCCACCAGCAGCACTGGATCGCCCTGCTCGGCGACGATGCGGAACCGCGCCGCGGCGGCCACACGCGCACCAGGGTGCTGGGCTTCCTCGCCCGCCAGTTCGGTTCGGTCTTCGTGCTCGCACTCGCGCAACGGTCCGAGTCGCGATCGCCCTATGAGAAGGACGCGGATGCGACGGCCGCGATGGCCGCGGACGAGCGGATCCACGAAGAGGTCGTGCGCGGGCTGGCCGCGCGGGGCCGAAGCCGGCTCTCTGGCAGCTTCCGCGCCGCCGTGTTCGGCGCGAACGACGGACTCGTCAGCAACCTCGCCCTCGTTGCGGGGGTCAGCGCGAGCGGCCTTGCCCCCGGCGCCGTCTTGCTGACAGGAGTGGCCGGTCTGCTCGCCGGTGCCCTCTCGATGGGGGCGGGGG
>JAJAZI010000333.1 GCA_026785785.1 Microbacteriaceae bacterium | reverse complement strand
GCCCGACCTCACGCGCTACTACCTCGGCGAAGACCCGATCCTGCCGAACGTCGACACCTGGCGGCTCGAGGATCCGGGAGCGCTCGAGGAGGTGCTCGACCGGCTCGACCAGCTCGTCGTGAAGCCCGTCGACGGGTCGGGTGGCAAGGGGCTGGTCGTGGGACCGGATGCCTCGCGCGCCGAGCTCGAGACGCTGCGCAAGCGGCTCATCGCCGACCCGCGCGGCTGGATCGCCCAGCCAGTGGTGCAGCTCTCGACGATCCCGACCCTCGTCGACGACGGGCTCCGCGCCCGCCACGCCGACCTGCGCCCGTTCGCGGTCAACGACGGCAGCGACGTCTGGGTGCTCCCGGGCGGGCTCACCCGTGTGGCGCTCCCCGAGGGGCAACTCGTCGTCAACAGCAGCCAGGGTGGCGGATCGAAAGACACCTGGGTGGTCGGGCGGGAGCCCCTGCAGGTGCCGCGGCACAGCATCCAGGGCCTCGTCGCCGATCAGGCGGCGCCGACCGAGTCGATCACGGTCATCACCGCGGGGATGCTCGACGAGCACGCCGCGCAGGACGCCGCTCAGGATGCCGCGCAAGACCACCTTCAGGACCATCCGCCGATGGACCGGCCGCGCGACCACGGGCAGCAGGAACAGCAACAGCAGCAGCAGCAGTCCAGCGAGGAGTCATCATGCTGAGCCGGATCGCCGAGAGCCTCTTCTGGATCGGCCGTTACATCGAACGCAGCGACGGCACGGCGCGCATCCTCGATGTGCACCTGCAGCTGCTGCTCGAGGACCCGTGGATCGAGGAGAACCTCGCCTGCCGGTCGCTGCTCAGTGTTATGGGCGCTGGGGTCCCCGAGGACCGCGAGATCTCCCGCGCCGACGTGCTCGCACTCCTTGCGGTCGACCGCTCCGAGCCGGCATCCATTGCCTACTCGCTCGGCGCCGCACGGGAGAACGCCCGGCGCGCCCGCGAGATCGTCTCGAGCGAGCTCTGGGAGTGCCTCAACACGACCAGGGCCCGGATGCCACGCAAGGTCGCCGGTGACAAGGTGCACGAGTTCTTCGGCTGGGTTCGCGAGCGTTCCGCCCTCGCGGTCGGCATCATCGAGTCGGCCACGAGCCGCGACGAGGCGTGGCAGTTCTTCACCCTCGGACGCAGCATCGAGCGGGCCGACATGACCGCCAGGCTGCTCGCGACCCGCTCGCTCACCGAGGCGAGCGGGCCGTCCTGGACCACGATCCTGCGCTCCTGCGGCGCCTACGAGGCCTACCTGCGCACCTACCGCGGTGTGCCCAGCGCCAAGAACGCGGCCGAGTTCCTGCTGCTCGACCGGCTGTTCCCCCGCTCGATCCTGTTCTCGGTGCGCCGGGCTGAGGCGTGTATGCGCGAAATCGACCCGCGCGCCGACCGCGTGGGCACGAGCGACCAGGCGCAGCGCCTGCTCGGCCAGATCCGCAGCCAGCTGGAGTACCGGCCGATCGCGGAGATCCTCGACGACCTGCCCCACCACATGGACAGCGTGCAGCTCGCCACGAGCGCCGCATCCGAGGCCATCCGTCAACGCTATTTCCCGTCCAACGCGGCACCGAACTGGGTGAGTGAGAACTCGTGAACCGCCTGCGCATCACCCACACGACCGGCTTCCACTACGGCGGCGAGGTCACCGCGTCGTACAACGAGGCGCGGATGCTGCCCACGAGCGCCGACGGGCAGCTCGTGCTCTACTCGAATCTCGAGATCCGTCCAATGTCGGCGAGCCACAACTACGTCGACTACTGGGGCAGCCGGGTCTCGACGTTCGAGATCCTCAGCCCGCACCGCGAGCTCGCCCTCACCGCGACGAGCCTCGTCGAGGTGAGGCCCAAGGTGCACTCGGTGCACACCATCAGCTGGGATGAGCTCGCCGTCGCGGCCGAGCGCGCGACCGAGTTCGTCGAGCAGCGCGGGCAGACGCCGCGCACCGACCCGCCGGAGGAGGTCATCGCGCTCGCGCGGGAGATCGCCGACGGCTGCGTGAGCCCCTGCGAGGCAGCCGAGCGCATCTGCGTCGCGATCGGCAACGCCGTCGAGTACATGCAGGGCGTCACTGCGGTCACGACCACCGCGAAAGAGGCGTGGGACCACGGCAAGGGCGTCTGCCAGGACATCGCGCACCTCGCGATCGGGGCGCTTCGCTCGGTCGGGATCCCGGCGCGGTACGTGTCGGGCTACCTGCACCCGAAACCGGATGCCGCGATCGGCGAGACCGTCACCGGGGAGTCGCACGCGTGGGTCGAGTGGTTCTGCGGCGAGTGGCGCGGGTACGACCCGACGAACCTCATCGACATCGGCGACCGGCACGTGACGGTCGGCCGCGGACGCGACTACAACGACGTGCCGCCGCTGCGTGGCGTCTACGCTGGCTCGTTCACATCGCAGCTCTTCGTCAAGGTCGAGATCACCCGCGAGAGCTGAGCTGCGGATCATCAGCGCTGCACCGCGGACTCGTCGATGATGTCGAGCTCTCCTTCTCGCCTGCCGCCGTCGTGGGTCACGCCGACCCGCCACCCCGTGCGCCAGGCACGCAGGTGCTGGTGCCGGACCATCCAGACGAGGCCGACGATCGCGGCCGCGAATCCAGATGCCGCGCCGACACCGAGCGAGAACCTCGGCCCCACTTCGTTCGCGACCAGTCCGACGATCGGCGCCCCGATCGGGGTGCCGCCCATGAAGATCGCCATGTAGATCGCCATCACGCGGCCCCGCACTGCGGGATCGGTCGAGAGCTGCACCATGCCGTTGGCCGTTGTCATGAAGGTCTGCGCGGCGACCCCGACGAGCACAAGGGCGAGCCCGAAAGACCACAGCGTCGGCAGGATCGCGGCGACGAGGCATCCGATCCCGAACACGGCCGCCGAGGCGAGCAGGAACCGCAAGCGCGGTGTCTCCCGGCGGGCCGACAGTAGCGCGCCGGTCACCGAGCCGACGGCCATCACCGACGAGAGCACACCGAACTCGGCCGCCCCCGCCCCGTACTCCACCCGCGCCATCGTCGCGATGAAGATGCCGAAGTTGAGCCCGAAGGTGCCGATGAGGAAGACCATGACGAGGATCACGAGGATGTCGGGCCGCCGGGCGACGTAGCGGAAGCCGCCGACGAGGTTGCCGCGCTCGCGCACCGCCCGCGGCGCCGGCTGGAGCTCCCGCACGCGCAGGAAGGTGAGGGAGAGGAGCACCGCAGCGAAAGACGCGGCGTTGATGAGGAACACGGGACCGGCGCCGACGAGCACCGTGAGTAGGCCCGCGACGGCCGGCCCGATCATCCGCGCCGCGCTGAATGACGCCGAGTTCAGCGCCACCGCGTTGGAGAGGTTGCTGCGGCCGACGAGCTGCGAGACGAAGGTCTGCCTGACCGGCGCGTCGAACGCCGCGACGCAGCCGAGCAGTGCAGCGAAGATATACACGTGCCAGAGCTCGACGACGCCGGTGACGGTCAGGGTTCCGAGGGCGAGTCCGAGCGCCCCCATCAGCGCCTGGGTCGTCATCAGGATGCGTCGCTGGTCGAACCGGTCGGCGACGAGCCCGGTCAGCGGGAGCAGGATCAGCTGCGGGCCGAACTGCAGCGCCATCACGATGCCGACCGCGACGGCGTCGTTGTCGGTCAGCTGCGTGAGAACGAGCCAGTCCTGCGCGGTGCGCTGCATCCAGGTGCCGACGTTCGACACGAGCGCCCCGGCAGCCCAGACACGGTAGTTGAACCCGCCCAGCGAGCGGAACGTCGCGCTCAATTCTCGGCGAGCCCCTGCAGCACGGCGGCCGCCTCGACGAGTGCACAGCGCTGCGCTGGAGTCAGTGTCTCGAGCCGGCCGCACAGCCACTCGTCCCGCCGCCGCCTGGTCTCGCGCACCACGTCCTGTCCGGCCGCGCTCAGGCTCAGCAGCACTTTGCGCCGGTCCTCCGTCGACGGATGCCGCTCGACGTAGCCGGCTGCGACGAGGGCGCCCACGGTGCGGTTCATCGACGGCAGGGTGACCCGCTCGATCTCGCTGAGCTGGCTGAGGGTCTGGGCGCCGCGCACGGCGAGCACCCCGAGCACGGGGGTCTGGCCGTCGGTGAGGCCGTCGTCGGCCTTCTCGGCCCGCAATCGCCGGGCGAGCCGGATGACGGATGCCCGCAGCTCGGAGCTCAGGTCATGGATGTCGCGCTCGTCGGTCACGATTGCTTAGCCTAACAAATTAGCCTAGCTAAGCAAATCGTCTATTCCCGCGCGAGCAGCGCGTCGATACGAGCAAGGAGTTCCTTCGAGTTGAATGGCTTGAGGAGGTACTCGTCGGCGCCGGACTCGAACGCGCTCTCGACATCCTCTCCTTGCGCCTTCGCCGTCAGCATCAGGATGCGGGTCCTCGACACCGCGGGATCCTCGCGCACGGCGTGGCAGACCTCGAGTCCGGTCATCCCCGGCATCATCCAGTCGAGGACCACGAGCTCCGGCTGTTCCGCCCGAATGGCGGCCAGACCGGCCTCCCCGTCCGTCGCCGACGTCACCTCATGACCGGCCCGCCGCAGCTTGTGCACCACGAGGGTCAGCACGTCCGGATCATCTTCGACCACGAGAATTCGCGCCATTGCCACAGTCCCCCTTCGTGCGCCACTAGATTTACGAGTAACGCGGACCAATCTTGTCATCTTCTGGGGCCGTCGAGGGGGAGCGTTATGGCTGGACAGAACATCGTGTCGTTGGTGCGCGCCGCGCGCGGAAGGTCACGACTGCTCGCGCACGTCTTCACCCTGTTAATCGTGTTCGCCCTCGGCCTCGCCGCCGTGTTCCTTACCCCGCCGGGTTCGATCTTCGCCGCGTGGTGGCCGGCGGCGGGGCTGAGTGTCGCCGCGATGCTCTTCGCGAAGGGCCCCGCCTGGCGGATGGCGATCGCGATCGTGCTCGTCACGACGGCATCGAACTACGTCGCCGGCCGGCCGCTCACCGTCGCGGTGCTGTTCGGTGTTGCGAACGCCTGCGAGGCCTGGGTGGTCGCCGCGCTCATCACGCGCGGTGGCCGGGCAGCGAGGCTCGACGGCATGCCCGACGTCGGACGCCTGCTCGTCGCCGTGCTCGCGGGTGCGGCCGTCATCGGGGTGCTGGCAGGAGGGGTCGTCTGGCTTCTGCTCGGCGGCGACTTCCTCGCGAGCGCCGTCGCGCTCGCGGCCTCCCACGCCTCGGCGGTGATCGTGATTGTCCCGACCGTGCTTGCCAGCGCCTCGTCGTTGAGCGTCGGCCGCGGCGTCGGGCGGCTCAGCCAACTGGCGGTACTCGCCGCCGTCATATTCCTGGTCTTCTCGCCGGGCCAGCACCTCCCCCTTGCCTTCCTGACCTTCCCCGTGCTTGCCTGGGCGACCTTCCGGTTCGGGGTGATTTTCGTCGCGGTCGAGATCCTCATGACGGCGATCTGCGTCACCGTGCTCACCGCGGTCGGCGGCGGTCCGTTCATCGGGGACGACCTCGGTGTGCTGGCCACCTCTGGGTTGCTGCAGATCTACCTCATCTCCCAGTCGGCATCGATGCTCTTTCTCTCGACCGCTCGTCGCGAGCGGGAGCGGCTCGCGCTCGAGGTGGAGGCGAGGGAGCAGCTGCTGCGTGGCGGCTTCGTCGGCGCCCAGGTGGGATTCGTTATCCTGGCACAGCACGACACGGACTCGATCAGGGCGGTCGAGGGCAACTCCGTCGCGGCTCAGCTCCTCGACTGGCCCGAGCTCGCTGCACCGTCACGCATGGAGATGCTGGTCCCGATCCACGGCGACGATCCGTTCATCGAGATCGTCGCGAGGGTGCTGACAGGTGCCGGGGACGAGTTCAGCGGCGATATCGAGTTGCGGAACGGGCGGCTCATCGAGGTCTTCGTGACGAGGTTCGGCGGCGAGGACGGCACGGCCGTCGCAACGGCGCAGCTGATCGATGTGACGGCGAGGCGGGAGGCGGAGCGCGCGACCCTCGACGCTCTGCGCCAGGAGAAGGAGGTCGCGGAGCGGCTTCGCGACCTGAGCCGCCAGAAGGACAACTTCGCGTCGTCAGTGAGCCACGAGCTGCGCACCCCGATCACGAGCATCCTCGGCTTCGCGGAGGAGCTCGAGGAGACGACGACGGGCGACGACCAGGCCTTCGTGCGCATCATCCTTCGGAACGCCCGGCGGCTCACCGACCTTGTCGAGAACCTCCTCGAGATCTCCAGCATGACGACCCAGAACTCCATCCGCCCGGTCTCGGCTGTCGACGTGAACACCGTGCTCCGCACCTGCATCGGCCAGCAGGGCGAGGCGGCACTCGGCCGCAACCAGACCGTCACGGTGAGCGTTGACCTCGCGGACCCCGAGGTGCTCTGCGACGTGCGCGACCTCTCGCGGATCGTCTCGAACGTGCTGTCGAACGCCCTCAAGTTCACCCCGGAGCACGGCGCTGTGGAGCTGTCGTCGTCGCTGCGCGGCGACCACGTCGAGGTCGTCGTCACGGACACAGGCCCCGGCATCCCGGCGGAGGACCTCGAGCACGTGTTCGAGCGGTTCTACCGCTCGCCCGCCGCCACGCTGAAGGGCGTGCCGGGAACCGGTCTCGGCCTCTCGATCGTGCAGTCCCTCGTCGAGCGCCTCGGCGGGTACGTCACCATCACCAACGCCGAGCCGCACGGGACGACCGTCAAAATCGCGTTGCCCGCAGTGTCGACCGTGGCGGAGGTGCCGGAGGTGCAGGCGACCGCGGCCGGGTAGGCGCGCGCCGCCCACTCCCGCTCCCGAGGCGCCAATACAATGAAGGCCTTCGAGGAGGACACGTGATCCGGTTCACTGCGGCACGGCAGGACCACACCTTCACCGACGCCCACGGCGTCACCGTTCACTACTACGTGTGGAAGACCGGCAAACCGCGCGGGATCGTGCAGATCGCGCACGGGCTCGGCGAGTACGCGGCCCGGTACGAGCGCCTCGCCCAGGGGTTGGTCATTGACGGCTACACGGTCTACGCCGATGACCACGGTGGCCACGGCCTGAGATGCCTCGGCCAGCACGAGGGCGACTTCTCTCAACTCGGCCGGCTCGGCCCCGGCGGCAT
>JAJAZI010000332.1 GCA_026785785.1 Microbacteriaceae bacterium | reverse complement strand
GAAGCACCAGGTGCGGTCATCCGCGTAGTGCGTGCGGGAGTCGATCAGCAGGATCGGCCCGTCTGCCCCGGCCTCGAGCAGGGCGAGGCACGACGAGAGACCCGCGCACCCCGCCCCGAGAATTACGACGTCATAGATGGTGGACGTGCGCCGTCGGGCCAGCGACTCTGGCACGACGGCAGGCGTACCCCGGGGGGCGGTGTCGGATGTTGTGAGATCGCTTCGAGCGGATCCCTCGACCCCGACAGCGCCACCCCGTTGCACGTCAGTTACTCGTTGCGACTAGCGCTCGCGCGAGGCCGCGGCGAACTCGTCGTGCGACGACTCGAGCCGAGCGAAGTCGGGGTCGTCCGCGAACGACTTGATCCTCGCCACCTTGAAGATGATGAGCGCGTAGACGGCCTTGGCCAGGATGTCTGCGACCGAGTAGCCGATCTGCAAGCCGACCCACGCGTTTGCTCCTTCGATGTTGAGCATCGGCAGCAGGTACGCGATCGGGTAGACACCCCAGCTGAGCAGCAGCAGCCACCGCAGGTTGCTCAGCGTCTGGCGAACCCCGGCCGGCTGCAGGTCGAGCGACTTGGTCAGCTGCACGAACAGCACGTAGAGGATGTAGAGGAACGGCAGGGTCGACAGCAGGCCGAAGAGACCACGCGTGCCGGTGTCGCCGCTGATCTCGCCCGGGTAGCCGAGGATGATCATGAGGGCGGCGGCCGGAACGAGCTTGTACAGGAGCTGCGCCTGCACCTTGCGCGCGAGGGCGAGCACGGCGACGAGTTCGACGAGCAGGAGCGGCACGGTGAGCAACCAGTCAACGTAGCGGTAGCCCTCGTTGAAGGACGCGCCCGCAGCCTGGGTGTACGTACCCGCGCCACCGAGGGCGTCGGTCACGAATGCTTCCTTGAACGAGTCGAAGATGCGGAAGTAGTGGTACGCCGCGATCCCACAGACGATGATCGCGACGGTGATCGCGTTTCGATAGCGGGGCAGGATGCGCGGGAGCGAAATGAGCAGGAACAGTGCTGTGAATAGCTGCGACGCGATCACGAGCGATAGGAAGTTGTAAACGATATCGAATTGGCCCTGCGACAAAGCGTCGGGAATCACGTAGTCCTCCATCGGACGATCGAGCTTCCAGCGGGATGCTTGGACACAGACTCGACCTAGTTGACTTTCATACTAAGTGATTTAGATACTCAAGCAAGTAACAGAGCGCTATCAAGTTACGGGGCTAAATTTTGTAACTTAACACGTGGGTTAGATCTCTCTACCACGTGGCAGAGATCTCCGATCGCACCCGGAAGGGCTCATGGCCGAGGACCGCATGCGCAGGCACACCCTTACGGGCTTTCCTAACGCTGCCATCCGCCTGTTGCTGGCACTCGAGGACGACCGCCAGCACATCGCCTCCAATCACGGCATTTCGGCGATAGAGCTCAAGAGCCTGTTCCGCATCGCCGCAGCCGGCAGCCTGACACCCAAGCAACTGGCCGAAAATCTCTCCATGACCACCGGGGCGATCACGGGTATCTCGACCCGGCTCGTCGCGGCCGGGTTGCTGCACCGGGTGGCCCACCCCAACGATCGGCGGAGCCTCTACCTTGAGCTCACCGAAGCCGGCCACCGCACCATGGCGGTGATCCACGCCGAATTCAACGAGATGGTGAGCGACGCCACGGTCGGCATCACAGCCGACGAGTTCGCAGTGACCATCGAGATGCTCCGCCGCGTCACGAGTGCGATCCGGGCGCGCCTGGAGGCCGACCTGGATTAGTACCGCGCCAGCTTGCGCTCTCTGCGCCGGCGCCGTGCACCGGTAGCCTGTGCTAATGCCCTCGCCCGCAGGATCCGCGCTGCCGCCCGACCTTCCGCTGCTCGGCCGCGGCGCGATCGTCACCGGTGTCTCGCGGCGGCGCGGCATCGGATTCGCGGTCGCCGTGCGACTTGCCGAACTCGGCGCGGACGTCTTCATCCACCACTACTCGGCGAACGATGCGGAGCAACCGTGGGGCGCCGACGACCTCGACGAGGTGCGGGGCGGCATCCGCTCCGTGCTCGTCGACGGGGCCCGGTTCGGCGACCTCAGCGCCGACATGGCCGATCCGCTGGCTCCGGCCCGCATCGTGGATGCCGCCGTCGCGGCCATCGGGCCCGTCCGCATCCTGATCAGCAACCATGCCAGGAGTGGAGGCGACGGTTCCATTTTCGACATGACGCCCGACAGCCTCGACATCCACTGGCAGGTCAACACCAGGTCGACGCTCCTGCTTACCCGGCACTTCGCCGAGCAGTTCTCCGGGGCGATCGGCGGCGAGACTGCGCCCGGCGTGCGCCCCGCTTCCCTGCGCCCGCTCGACGAATTCGCGACCGGGCGGGTGATCTGGATGACCTCCGGCCAGTATGACGGGCCGATGCCGGGCGAGGTCGCCTACGCGACGAGTAAGGCCGCGCTCGCTGGGATCACCGCGACCGTGGCGAGCGAGCTGCTCGACCGCGGCATCCTGCTCAACACGGTCAACCCAGGGCCGGTGAACACGGGCTACCTGGATCCGGACACCACGGATCGGCCGCTCGACGACTTGCTGGCGCACATCGCGACGACCCCATTCGGGCGCTTCGGGTTGCCGAACGACCCGGCACGCCTGATCTCCTGGCTCGTCACCGACGAGGGCCGCTG
>JAJAZI010000331.1 GCA_026785785.1 Microbacteriaceae bacterium | reverse complement strand
CGCCGGCGGGGGAGTCGATCCAGAACTCCTCGTTGAACCGCGTTTGCAGCACGGATGCCCAGTCCCGCCACGCGCCGCCGCCGTCGACTCCGAAGTGGTCGAGCAGGTCGGCGCCGTGCATCGCGGCCTCGAACGCGTAGGCCTGCACCTCGCACAGCGCGATCGGTCCGTCGGCCAGCGTGCCGTCGCGCCACTGCACGGAGTCGCCGGAGTCCTTCCAACCCTGGTTCGCGAGGCCGTGCCCGGTCTCATCGACGTACTCGAGCAGGCCGTCGCCGTCGGCGTCGCCGAAGTCCCGCATCCACTCGAGCGCGGCAACGACGTTCGGCAGCAGTTCGCGCACCTGCTCCTCCGGCATGCCCCAGCGCCAGGCGTCGTGCAGCAGGCAGACCCAGAGCGGCGTCGCGTCGACGGTGCCGTAGTAGAGCGGCGGCAGGTGGAGCCCCTCGCCGGGCATCGTGAGGCCGTCGCGGCGCATCTCGTGCATGATCTTGCCCGGCTGCTCGGCGGTCGCAGCGACCGAGGCGGTGCCCTGCAGGTTGGCGAGCACGCGCAGGGTGTCGGCGGCGAGCTCGGTGCCGAGCGGCAGCATCATTCGCGCGGCCCAGATCGAGTCGCGGCCGAAGAGCGTGAAGAACCAGGGCGCGCCGGCAGCGAGGAAGACCCGGTCGGGGTGGCTCGCGGGGCTGAGGCGCAGCGCGGCGAGGTCGTCGAGGGCGACGGCGAGCCAGCGACGGAGACGGTCGTCGGCGGCCTCCACGGTGGGGATGCTCCAGGCGGCCGGCTCCTCGACGCCGTGCACGATCGCCCGCGAGTCGCTCGCGGACAGTGCCCAGCCGACCGTGGCCGAGCCGAACGGGGGCACGGTGACGTGCCAAAGCAGACTGATCTCGCCCGAGTCGAGCACCGTGATCACTGCGCCGGGGGCGTCGATCGAGGCGCTGATCGAGTCGTTCGACCAGCGGATGCCGGTGCCGTCGACGCTCGCGAGCGGGGCGGGGTCGGCCGCGCCGAGCCCGGACTTAACGTGGTCCATCTCCGCGAGGTCCAGCGACAGCACGAGCTCGACCGAGGTGCGGATCTCGGTGCCGAGGTTCGACTCGAGCCGCACGTCCTCCCGGATCCCCGAGGTCGTCGCGGTGCGGGTGACCAGCGAGCGCACGCGCGGGTCCGGCATCCGGTCGTCGAGGTGGCGCTGGAGGGCGACGAAGGTGACGGATGACGCGCCGTTCGCGCTCGTCGCGATGGCCTCGCCGGCCTGCCCGCCGATCCGCAGGGCGGCACGGTTGACGAGGCGCATGTCGGAGAAGAAGATCCCGTGGATGCTCGCGCCTCCCATCGAGCCGTCGGCCGCCGACCACGCCTGGGTCGGTGCCCGCAGCACGAGTGTCTCGGCGTGGATGAGCGGCTGGAGGGAGTGTGCGGGCAACTCGGGCGATGCGGCCCCGGGCGACGGCAGGGTTACGGATGGCACGGGGTTAGACATGGGCTGTCACGACTCCTCATTGATTGGCGTGAACGATGGTCTACTGCGAAGGAGGTGGAAGTCGCAGGCAACTCGCGATTGACTTTTGGCACCTCTGAGGTAATGTAACACTCAGAATTTGATCGATCAAATTATTTGGGTTATCGGGAATCGGGCCGCCGCCATTTCCGCTTGGCCTCGAACTTGGACGATCCAACCACGAACGATGTTGAGGCCAAAGGAGGCCGCATGGCCCAGCCAACGGTAGAAGACGTCGCCCGCGAGGCGAACGTGTCGCGGCAGACCGTGTCGAATGTCATCAACACCCCGTCGATCGTGAAGCCGGCCACCCTCGACCGGGTGCAGCTGGCAATCGCCCGCCTCGGCTACCGGCCGAACCTCTCGGCCCGCCGGCTGCGGCAGCAGAAGTCCTCGACGATCGGGGTGCGCCTCGACCCCATCCGCAACGGCATTTCGGGCGCCATGCTCGATCACTTCGTGCACGCCCTCACCGAGCAGGCGGATGCCCGCTCGATGCGCGTGCTCCTGTTCACGGCGGCGAGCCCGGAGGACGAAATCGAGCAGATCCGCTCTCTGCACGAGGGTGCCGATGTCGACGCCTTCGTGCTGACTGCGACGGCTCACGGAGACCGGCGCATCGCCTGGCTGATCGAGAACGATGTGCCCTTTGTCACCTTCGGGCGCCCGTGGGGCATCGACGACATGGACGACCCGAAGCACCTCTGGGTCGACATCGACGGACGCCAGGGCATCAAGGATGCCACTGTGCGGCTAATCGACAACGGCGCGAAGCGCGTGGGCTGGGTCGGCTGGCCGCGTCCCTCCGGCACGGGCGACGACCGTCGGCGCGGCTGGGAGGAGGCGATGCGTGAGCGCCTCGGTGCCAGCGAAGCCGAACTCGCCGCGCTGAGCGTCGAATCCTATGACGGCGTGTCCGAGGCGACCGAGACAGTCGCCGACATGCTGCGCTCGGGCGAGCTCCCGGATGCGCTCGTCTGCGCGAGCGACAGCCTCGCGCTCGGGGCGCTCATCGCCGCATCATCCGCCGGCCTCACCGACCTGCCGATCATCGGGTTCGACAACACGCCCGTCGCCGAGGCCGTCGGCCTCTCCAGCATCGACCAGGTACTCAACCGCGTCGCCGTCGCGACGTTCGAGCTGCTGCTCGGCCGCGAGGGCAACAGCATCGTTGTGCGCGGGCCGGATGCTGGCGAGTCGCACCGGCTGATCAGGCCGGCGCTCGTGCTCCGCACGCCCAACCACTTGCCGCTCTATGGCACCACCACCACCCAGAGGACAGCTCCCGCTGTTCGCAATCACCACCGAAAGGAAACATCATGACCAAGAAAGCATGGGGCGCAGCGGCCCTTGCGATCGGACTGACCGCAACCCTTGGGGGATGCGCGGCAGGCTCCGAAGGCGGAGGCGGCGAGGGTGCCGCCGGCCAGGAGCTCAGCATCCTCATCGCCTCGAGCGGTGATGCCGAGACGCAGGCCGTCACCGAGGCGGCCAACGCGTGGGCGGCGGACAACGACGCCACCGTCGACGTCATCGTGGCGAACGACCTCAACCAGCAGCTCAGCCAGGGCTTCGCGGGCGACAGCGCCCCTGACCTCTTCTACATGGGCTGGGATCAGTTCTCGACCTACGCGAGCAACGGCTACCTCGAGCCCTACGCGGCCGACCTGTCGAACGCGGGCGACTTCTACCCGGGACTGGTCGACACCTTCACCTACGACGACACCTTCACCTGCGCTGCGAAGGACTTCTCGACCCTCGGCCTCATTGTCAACACCGACGCGTGGGCCGCCGCCGGACTCACCGACGCCGACATCCCGACCGATTGGGACAGCCTCGAGGCCGTCGCGACGACCCTCACGACCGACAGCCAGGTCGGACTCTCCTTCGGCCTCGAGTACGCCCGCGCGGGCGCATTCATGAACCAGGCCGGCGGACAGCTCATCAGCGACGATGGCCAGACCGTTGAAGCAGACACCCCGGAGAACGTGGCGGGTCTCGAATACATCCAGCAGCTTCACGAGGCCGGCGTCTACAAGACCCCGTCCGAACTCGACTCCGGCTGGTCGGGTGAGGCTCTCGGAAAGGGTGCGGCCGCCATGGTGATCGAGGGACCGTGGATCAAGGGAATCAAGAACGACTTCCCCGACACCAACTACGCTGCCTATGAGCTGCCGGCCGGCCCGGAAGGCAAGTCGACCTACACCTTCACCAACTGCTGGGGAATCCCGCAGGGCTCCGACACCGCTGAAGCAGCGACCTCGCTCGTGGAGTTCCTGACCTCGGATGAACAGCAGATGGCCGCTGCGGACGCCTTCGGTGTGATTCCCTCGACCGAGTCGGCCGCGGCTCTCTACGCAGAGAGCTACCCGGAGAACGCGTCGTTCGTCGCGAGCGCCGACTATGCAGTGAGCCCGGTCAACTTCGCCGGCTCGACGTCGGCGGTCGCCGACTTCAACTCGCAGCTCGAGACGCTCATCGGCGGCGACGCCCAGGGCATCCTCGAGTCGTTCCAGACGAGCCTGCAGGCCGCGCTCGACGAAGCCAACGCCCAGTAGGTTCCGCACCATAAAAGGCCGGGCGGCGAAGCGATCGCCCCCCCGCCCCGCCGCGAAATAGGGATAATGAGCAAGGGCAT